>NZ_JBHSSS010000012.1:58106-74503 GCF_042659625.1 Nocardioides sp. GCM10027114 | reverse complement strand
CGTCGTGAAGCCGGTGGTCGATCCGTCCGGCTGCGCGCCCGTGGGGGCCTACGAGGTGCCCGACCGGCTCGCGGACCTGGTCGACGACCGCGACCACCACTGCGTCTTCCCCTGGTGCACCCGCAAAGCACGGGCCTGCGACCACGACCACGTCATCCCCCACGGCGAGTCAGGCGGACCGACGTGTCGCTGCAACCTCGCCGCCCTGTGCCGCAAGCACCACCGGCTCAAGACCCACGGCGGGTGGTCGTACACCCACGTCGACGACGGCGTCTTCCTCTGGCGCTCACCGCACGGCCACGCCTACCTGCGTGACGAGACCGGCACCCGCGACGTCACCCCCGACCCCGACGCCACCCGACGCCGCATCGTCGAGGCGCACCGGTCCACGGATCCGCCCGAGCAGTAGCTGCCCCGCCCCACACCCCGCCAGGCATGGTCGGCGGGGGCACGGGCATGTCACCACCCCGGTTTCGGGGGTCTCGACGGGCTCGACCCACGTGTGGTCGCCGCCCTGCGCACCTCACCGGTTCTCGACGGGCTCGACCACCGTTGGTCACCGCCCTGCACCGGCTGCGGGGGGCTTCGGGGCTCGCTCCGCGCGCACCTCAACCACCGGTGCCGGGCTCGGCGGCCGAAGGCCGTGGGGCGTGCGTAGGGTCGGGGCGTGAGGATCGTGTCCCTGCTGCCGTCGACGACCGAGATCCTGTTCGCGATCGGGGCGGGCGAGGACGTCGTGGGCGTGACGTTCGAGTGCGACTTCCCTGCCGAGGCACGGAACCGGACGATCGTGTCGACCTCGGCGATGCCGGAGCGCCTGCTCCCGGCGGAGATCGACGCCTTCGTCGCGGAGGCGATGGCCCGCGGCGAGGACCTCTACCACCTCGACGAGGGTGCGCTCGCCGGCCTCGACGCCGACCTCGTCGTCACCCAGGACCTCTGCGCGGTGTGCGCCGTCGACGTCAGCGTGGTCGACGACGCGCTGGCCCACCTCGGCTGCACGGCCGAGGTCCTCACGATCGACCCGCACACCCTCGACGAGGTGCTGGAGTCGATCCTCGTCCTCGGCAAGGCGACCGGCCACGAGCCGGACGCGGCGGCGCTCGTCGCCGACCAGCGCGCCCGCCTCGACGCCGTACGACGCCGGGTCGCGGGGCGGCCCCGCCCGCGGGTGATGCTGCTGGAGTGGACGGACCCGCCGTTCGCGCCCGGGCACTGGGTCCCGGAGATGATCGAGGCCGCGGGTGGCGAGCCGCTGCTGGGGACGGCCGGGGAGAAGTCGCGGCGCACCACCTGGGAGGCGGTCGCCGACGCGGCCCCCGACGTCGTCGTGGTGGCGCCCTGCGGCTACGACCTGGCCGGTGCCACCACCCTCGCCCGCGAGCTCGTCGCGCAGGGCGTGCTGCCGCCGGGCGTGCCGGCGCACCCCGTCGACGCCAACGCCGCCTGGGCGCGTCCCGGCACCCGGCTGGTCGACGGCGTCGAGCACCTCGCCGCGCTGCTCCACCCGTAGCCGATCCACCCCCAGCCGACCCACCCCCAGGGGTGCCGCGACGTCTGGACCAGACCGTCCGACAGTTGAAAACTGCATCTCAGCCGCTCCGTACGCCCAGTGGGGACGTACGATGGCGAGATGGGGCAGGTGGATGCTGCGCCGCACCGACATGCGGTGAGCTTCTACGACCACGAGCAGGAGCTCGTGGCTACTGTCGCGCGCTTCATCGCCGACGGCCTCGCCGACGGTGACCGGGCCGTGGTTGTCCTCACCGAGCCGCACCGCCTCGGCGTGGAGGCCGCGATGCGAAGCCTCGGTGTCGACGCCGACGTCCAGCACGACCGCCAGCGCTACGTCCCGCTCGACGCCGAGATGACGCTCGGCGCCTTCCTGCGCGACGGCAGCCCGGACCCCGATCGGTTCCGCGCCACCATCGGCCGCTTCATCTCCGACGCCCGCGACGACGGCTCACCGGTCCGGTTCTTCGGCGAGATGGTCAACGTGCTCTGGGAGGACGGCAACGTCACCGGCGCCCTCGAGCTGGAGGTCCTCTGGAACGACCTCATCGCCGACGAGGGCTTCGAGCTGCTGTGCGCCTACCCGACGCTCCACCTCGACAGCTCCCGGCTCGCCGACCTCCACCAGGTGTGCGCCCACCACTCCCGGGTGCTGCCACCGCCGAGCTACACCGGCACCCCCGACAGCCCGGAGTCCTCGCGTCCCGGTCTCCCCTCGCGTGTGTTCCTGCCGGTGCCCGAGTCCATCGGCGCCGTGCGCCGCTTCGTCGACGAGACGCTGCGGGCATGGCGGGAGGACCACCTGGCCGGCGATGGCACGCTCATCGCGTCCGAGCTCGCGACCAATGCGGTGCTGCACGCCCGGTCGCCGTTCCGGGTCTCGATCGACCGCGGGGTAGGTGTCGTCTGCGTGTCCGTGCAGGACACCAGCGCCGGCGAGGCGACCCAGCGGGACGCGCAGCAGGACGCGGCCGACGGCCGCGGCATGGCCATCGTCGAGGCGCTGGCCCGGCGCTGGGGCTGCGACTCGCTGCCCAGCGGCAAGGTGATCTGGGCCGAGCTCGGCCCCACCGCCTGAGCCGCCCCTGACCCGTCCGCCTGAGCCGCGCGGGCTCAGTCGCCGACCCAGAAGCCCCGGCTGCCGAACCAGTCCGCGTAGTCGCCCGCGCCGCCCGGGCCGCCGGAGCCACGCGCCCCGAGGTAGCTGCCGACCACCGCGGCGCCGAGGTCGTCGAGCTCGGGGGCGACCACCCGGCCGTCCACCCGCCGGGCCATCGAGTCGACGAACCGCGCCAGCCCCGGGTCGTCGCCCAGCCGGAAGAACGTCGTCTGCGCGCCGAAGCGGCCGGCGCGGTCGAGCTCGCGGATCGCGTAGGCGATCGTCAGCGGGTGGGGCGGGTAGGAGAACCAGACCTCGCCGTCCGGCTCAAGGTGGGCCGTCGGCTCCCCGTCGGTCACGACCAACAGCACCGGCTGCGCCTGCGGGTGCTTGCGGAAGTGGCGGTTCGCCAGCAGCAGCGCGTGGTGGAGGTTCGTGCCCTTGTCCCACAGCGCGTCCAGCGCGGTGAGCTGCTCGATCTCCATGACCTCGGCGTGCCGGCCGAAGCCGATCAGCTGGAGGTGGTCGCCGCGGAAGCGGGTGCGGATCAGCGTGTGCAGCGCGAGGGCGGTGCGCTTCATCGGGATCCACCGGCCGTCCATCGCCATCGAGAACGAGGTGTCGACCAGTAGCGCGACCGCCGCCTGGGTGCGCGCCTCGGTCTCGCTCACCTCGACGTCGCGGATGTCGAGCCGCAGCCGCGGTCGCCCCGAGGAGTCCCGCAGCCGGCCGCCTTCGGCAACCGTCCGGCGTACGGCGTTGCCGACGGTGCGTGTGACGTCCCACGGCTCGGTGTCGCCGAACGCCCACTCCCGGCTGGCGCCGCTCAGCTCCCCCGCCGCGCCGGCCTGCCGCAGGTCGCGCTGGCCCTGCCGGCCGGACATCCGGCGCGCGACGTCGCGCAGCAGCGCCCGGCCGAGCTGCCGCATCGCCTGGGGGCTGAGCCGGAGCCGACCGTCGGAGCCGCGGCGCAGGTAGCCGGAGTCGCGCAGCGCCTGCTCGAGCCGCTGCAGGGTGCGGGCGTCGACCGCCGCCTCGGCGCCCAGCTGGCGGGCGAGGGCGTCCAGGTCGACGTCGTCGAGCCGCGCGCCGCTGTAGGACTGCGAGAGCTGCTCGGCCAGCTCGTCGAGCTCGGCGAGGTCCTGGAGGACTCCGGTGCCGTCGCCGAGCCCGACCCCCTCCTGGCCCTCGAACCCCTCGGCGCCGCCCCAGTCCTCGCCGGGCCGGAGGCTCCGGAGGTTCTGGTCGAGCCGGTCAAGTGACTGCATCAGCTGCGGTGAGCCGAACGCCTGCGCGGCGAGGGCGTCGAGCTCGTCGCGCTGCTCCTGTGACAGCGAGTTCCGCAGTCGCTGCGCCGCGGCGGCCCGCTGCGCCAGCGAGTCGAGTAGCTCCTCGACGTTCTGGGGGTTCTCGGGGAAGAAGTCGCCGTGCTGCTCCATGAAGCGCTGGAAGTCCTCGGCCGTGTCCTCGCCGCGGCCGTGCTTCTCGAGGAGGTCGTTGAGGTCCTCCAGCATCCGGTTGACCGCCTCGCGGTCCTCGTCCGAGGCGTTCTCCAGCGCCTGCTTCATGCCGGCGAACCGCTGGTCGAGCATCTCCCGGCCGAGCAGGTCCTTGATCCGCTCGTAGTCCTCGCGTGCCTGCGCCGACTGCCAGTCGTACGACGACAGCGAGCTCACCGCGGCCGCCGTCGACGCCGGCAGCCCGTCCAGCCGCATCTCCCGGAAGGCCCGGTCGGTGTCGTCGAGGTCGACGTCGCGGGCGAGCTGCTTGCGCTCCTCGAGGACCGCCCGGTCGAGGAGCTCCCGGACCTCCTCCAGCGTGCCGTCGAGGCGGTGCCGCTGCAGCAGGTCGCGGCGCCGCTCGGCGACGCGCCGGGCGAGGTCGTCGAGGCCGGTCCGGTCGCGGCCACCCCGACGCAGGAACTCGCGCATCGCCCGCTCCGGCGAGGTCCCGGCCATGACGTCCTCGCCGATGGCGTCGAGCGCCTCGGCGAGGTCGACCGGCGGGGCGAGCGGGTCCGGCCCGCCGTCGTAGCGGGAGTAGCGCGACCGGGGCCTGCTCACGGGCGTCCTCGCGCCCCGGGCACCGCCTCAGCCATAGACCGTCTCCGCCCCGTCCACGTCCTTGCTGACCTTGCGGGCCAGGTAGAGCCCCTCCAGCGCGAGCTCGACCGCCCCGGCGCGCTGCCCGTCGTTGGTGGCGCCGAGCCGGTCGCAGACGTCGTCGTAGAGCTCCGACTCCCCCAGCACCGGCAGCCCGGCGAGGAAGTCGCGGGCGGTGACCTGCTCGCCGGTGGTGACCATGGCGCCGTTCTCGATGGCCTCGACCAGCAGGCCGAGGTCGAGCCCCCGCAGGTGGTGGCGGACCGTCTCGGCGGTCGCCGTGCGCAGCAGGTGCTCGAGCACCTCTCGCTCGCGACCCTCCTCGCCGGACTCGAACTCGACCTTGCCGCCGAGCACATCGACGGCCGTCTCGAGGTCGACGACCCTGGCCACGGCCTCGGGCTCGCCCTGGCGGGTGGCGCGGTGCAGCGCGGCGGCCGCGATCGTCTCGGCCCCCGCGATCGCGAAGCGCGCGGAGACGCCGCTGCGCTGGTCGACGCTGCTGGACTGGCGCAGGTGGCGGGTGAACCGCGCCAGGATCTCCAGCAGGTACGCCGGGACGTCGGCCACGAGGTGCGCCTCCTGCCGGATGACGGCGACCTCGTCCTCGAGCTCGACCGGGTAGTGGGTGCGGATCTCGGCACCGAACCGGTCCTTGAGCGGGGTGATGATCCGACCGCGGTTGGTGTAGTCCTCGGGGTTGGCGCTGGCCACGACCAGCACGTCGAGCGGCAGCCGCAGCACGTAGCCGCGGATCTGGATGTCGCGCTCCTCCATCACGTTGAGCATCGCGACCTGGATCCGCTCGGCGAGGTCGGGGAGCTCGTTGATCGCGACGATCCCGCGGTGGCTCCGCGGGATCAGGCCGAAGTGGATCGTCTCCGGGTCGCCGAGGGTGCGGCCCTCGGCGACCTTCATCGGGTCGACGTCACCGATGAGGTCGGCGACGCTGGTGTCGGGGGTGGCGAGCTTCTCGGCGTACCGCTCGTCGCGGTGGCGCCACGCCACCGGCAGCTCGTCGCCGAGCTCGGCGGCGCGGCGCAGCGACTCCGGCGAGACCGGGTCGTAGGGGTGCTCGCCGAGGTCGGAGCCGGCGATGACCGGCGTCCACTCGTCCAGCAGGCCGACGAGGGTGCGCAGCAGCCGGGTCTTGCCCTGGCCCCGCTCACCGAGCAGCACGACGTCGTGACCGGCGATCAGCGCCCTCTCGAGCTGCGGGACCACCGTGTCGTCGAAGCCGTGGAGGCCGGGCCACGGGTCCTCGCCGGCGGCGAGCCGCGCGAGGAGGTTGTCGCGGATCTCCTGGCGGACGTGCTTGTGCACGTGACCGCCGGCGCGGAGCTCGCCGACGGTGCAGGGGGACGGGGCGGACGTGCTCGTCGTGACCACCACCTCACGCTAGCCGACCGGGGAAGGGCCGCCCCGGCGTCGCAGGTAGCGTGCGGGCGTGCGCTCCCCCGGCCTCCGCGACGCGTGCCCCTGTGGCTCGCCCACGCTGTACGCCGCCTGCTGCGGCCCGCTGCACCGCGGGCGCGGCCTGGCCGAGACCGCCGAGCGGCTGATGCGGTCGCGCTACGCGGCGTACGCCGTCGGCGAGCTCGGCTACGTCTTCCGCACCTGGCACCCCCGTACCCGGCCGTCGGACATGACGCCGACGCCCGGGCTGGTGTGGACCCGGCTCGCGATCGTCGACACCGTCGCCGGTGGCCCCGAGGACGACACCGGCGAGGTCGAGTTCCGCGCCCACTACGACGCGCCCGGCGGATCCGGGGTCATGCAGGAGCGCAGCCGCTTCGAGCGGCGTGCGGGGCGCTGGGTCTACGTCGACGGCGACGTGACCTGACCGGTATCCGTCAGAACCGCGTCAGCGGCACCACCGCGACCGGGCAGGTGGCGTGCTCGACCACGGACGAGGCCACCGACCCGAAGAGCACCTCGGACGCGGCTCCGCCGTGGTGGCCACCGACCACGACGAGGTGGGTCTCCTCCCCGGCGCGGACCAGGACGTCGTCGACCAGGCCGCGGGCCACCTGCGTGTGCACGTGGACGTCCGGGAACTTCTCCGCCATGCCGGAGATCGTCTCGGCCAGCAGCAGCCGCTGCTCCTGCGCGTCGGCCGCGACCTGCTCGGCGGCGGCGGGTCCGCCGACGGACCAGTAGCAGTGGACGACCGTCAGCGGCAGGTCGCGAAGCGACGCCTGGCGGTAGGCGAACTCGAGCGTGGTGCGGGCCGCCGGCGTGGCGTCGACACCGACGACGATGCCGTGCCGCACGCGGGACGGGTCACCGGGACGGTGGACGACGACCGGGCAGCGGGCGTGCCGGGTGACGGCGACCCCGACCGAGCCCAGCAGCAGGCTGCGCACCGGTCCTCGGCCACGCGAGCCCACGACCACCATCGCCGCGTCCTCGCTGAGCGCGAGCAGCAGGTCGCGCGGGTCGGCCACGCGGAGCACCTCGTGCACCTCGAGCCCGGGGGCGCGGCGGTCGATCTCCTCACGCGCCCGGTTCAGCAGGTCGTGCCCCTCCGTGCGGGTCGTCTCGACGCCGACGCGGTGGTCGTTGCCGGAGGCGTCGAGCCAGACGGCCCCCTCGGGGACGACGGCATGCGCGAGGGTCAGCGGGCGGTGCTCGAGCACCGCCTGGTCGATGGCCCAGCCCAGCGCCCGGCCTGAGGAGTGCGAGCCGTCGAGTCCGACGACGATGGTGCCAGCGGGGACGAGGTCGCTCATGGGGGCTCCTGACGCACGGGGACTGCGGGGATTCCGGCAGGTGCGGTGGGACCGGCCGGTCCGACGCCTCCACTCTCGGGCACCGCAGCGGGCCGAGCGAGGGCCCGTGGCACCACCGGGTCGGGACCAACGACCCTGAGCCGACCCCCCTCCGGGGACGGACGATCGATTCAGCAGCCGATCCCGTCCGGGGTCGCTCCGACGTCAACGGAGGTGTCCCGTGCCCGATCTTCACGAGCTGAGCCACGACGAGTGCGTGGACCTGCTTCGCAGCGGCGTCGCAGGCCGGGTGGCGCTGTCCACCCCGGACGGGCCGCACATCATCCCCGTCAACTACTCGGTCGTGGACGACGCGATCATCGTGCGCACCTCGCCCTACAGCATGCTCGGCACCTACGGCCGGGACACGACGCTGGCCTTCGAGGTCGACCACATCGACCACGAGAACCAGCGCGGCTGGAGCGTGCTGGTGCGGGGCCGTGCCGACGTGGTGCAGGACTCCGACGAGCTCGAGCACATCCGCGAGCAGTGGGAGCCGCGCCCCTGGGCGACCGGCGTCCGGTCCCTCTTCGTCCGGCTCCGCTGGAACGAGCTCACCGGCCGACGCCTCGGCAGCGGCTGGGACCCGGCGATGAGCACGCCGGTCCGCCGCATGCTCTGACCCCGCCCGTCGGCCACCGGGGAGCCACGGGATGACGCATGATGTGGGTGTGCCCCACGAGCCGTCCACCGACGACGCCCACGCCGGCTCGCAGTCCGAGCCCGCGGCAGCGACGCCGGGCCTGCCGCCCTCCGCGCAGGCGCTGCTCGAGGCCGTCAACGCCATCGCGTCCGACCTCGACATGCGCAGCGTGCTCTCGCGCATCGTGGAGGCCGCCACCGAGCTGACCGGCGCCCGCTACGGCGCACTGGGCGTCATCGGCGCGGACGGCTCGCTGGTCGAGTTCGTCACCACGGGGATCGGCGAGCGCGAGCAGCAGGCCATCGGCGACCTCCCGGTCGGCCGGGGCATCCTCGGCCTGCTGATCGACCAGCCGGAGGCGATCCGGCTCCACGACCTCAAGGCGCACGCCAAGTCCTTCGGGTTCCCGGACAACCACCCGCCGATGACGACGTTCCTGGGCGTGCCGGTCCGGGTCCGCGGCACCGTGTTCGGCAACCTCTACCTCACGGAGAAGGCCGGCGGCCAGGACTTCACGACCACCGACGAGGTGCTGGTCGAGGCCTTGGCCGGCACCGCCGGATTCGTCATCGAGAACGCCCGCGCCTACGGCCTCAGCGAGCGTCGCCGCCAGTTCCTCGAGGCGACCTCCGAGCTGACCGACATCCTGCAGCCACCGATCCAGCTCAACCGGGCACTCGAGCAGATCACGCTCAGCGCCCGCGCGCTGTCGCGGGCACTTGCCAGCGCGGTGCTGAGCACCGTCGCCGAGGACCCGGTGCGCAGCCTCGCCGCGGACCCCGCCGACGAGGCACGCGTGATCGCGGCGCTCGAGGAGGCGGCAGAGCGCGTCGACCTGGCCGAGCGCAAGGACCCGCAGGAGCTGGTCATCGGCGACCTGCGGCTCGTCGTGCTGCCGCTCCGGGCCCACCTCGCCCGGGCCGGCGCCCTGGTGGCCGTCTTCGACGCCGGCGTCCGCGAGGACGACGTGGAGGAGGACGAGCTGCTCGCCTCCTTCGCCGACCAGGCCGCCCTCGCCCTCGACCGCGCGCAGGCGGTGGCCGACCGCGAGGAGCTCGCGGTCATCTCCGACCGGGAGCGCATCGCCCGCGACCTCCACGACGTCGTGATCCAGCGGCTGTTCGCGACCGGGCTCCAGCTGCAGGGCATCGGCCTGCTCGCCGGCCGGTCCGAGGTGGCGAGCCGGCTCGACGAGGCGGTCGTCGACCTCGACCTGACGATCAAGGCGATCCGCGGCACCATCTTCGAGCTGCAGAACAAGCAGACGAGCTCGCTGCGGGCCGAGATCCGCACCCTCGTCCGTGACTACGTGCCGGTGCTCGGCTTCACGCCCACGGTCCAGACGAGCGGCCCCATCGACACCGCGGTCCCCCCGGACGTCCGCGACCAGCTGCTCCCGGTGCTCCGGGAGGCGGTCTCCAACGTCGCCCGGCACGCCCTCGCCGACCACGCCGACGTGGAGGTGAGCGTGGGCGACCACGAGCTCCAGCTCGTCGTCGCCGACGACGGCGTGGGCATGGGCCAGGGCCAGCGCGAGAGCGGCCTGCGCAACGTGCGGCGGCGGGCGCTCGACCTCGGCGGGACCTTCGAGGTCCGCCCCGGAGACCCGCGCGGCACCACCGTCGTGTGGCGCGTCCCGCTGCCCTGACCGGCTCAGCCCGGGGCCCTGACAGGCCCCTGACAGGCCCCTGACAGGCCCTGACCAGCCGGACGGCCACCCGCCCCGGGGGTGGCGGGTGACCGCCGGTCCTGGACCCGGAACGCGTCGCCGAGCCCCCCTCGGGAGACGCTTTGACCGGGCACAGCAAGCGTGGCGCACCCGCCGGGAGCCACGCAGGGCCGATGGTCCTCCCGGCCGGTGCTACAGGTCACCCGGACGACGGAACCGCATGCGACGACCGTCAGTGACGGCTACCGTCCTGCGGCCCGAGCAGCCGCGACGCCAGCACCGCAGCCTGGGTGCGTCGCTCGAGACCGAGCTTGGCGAGGATGCTCGACACGTAGTTCTTGACCGTCTTCTCGGCCAGGAACATCCGCTCGCCGATCTGGCGGTTGGTGAGCCCCTCGGCGATGTAGCCCAGCAGGGTGAGCTCCTGCTCGGTGAGGTCGGCCAGCTCCGGCGCGGTCGCCGGGCCGTTGCGGACCCGTTCGAGGACCCGCGCCGTCAGCGACGGGTCGATGAGCGAGTTGCCGCCGGCGACCTGCCGGATCGCGCTCACCAGGTCGGAGCTCTTGATCTCCTTGAGCACGTAGCCCGCCGCGCCCGCCATGATCGCGGCGAAGAGCGCCTCGTCGTCGTCGTACGACGTGAGGATCAGCGCGTTGATCGTCGGGTCGACCGCCCGAACGGTGCGGCACACCTCGATGCCGGAGCCGTCCGGCAGCCGAGCGTCGAGCACGGCCACGTCCGGCCGGAGCGCGGGGATCCGGGCGGCCGCGTCGACGGCGGAGGCCGACTCACCGACCACCTCGATGTCGTCGGTCCGCTCGAGGAGGAAGCGCAGCCCCTCCCGGACGACGTCGTGGTCGTCGAGCAGGTAGACGCCGATCTTGCGAGACTCCTCGGACTCCGCCATAACCCCGTTTCTACCGCACCCCGGAAGGAATCGGAGGCAGGAAGGGGTCAGCCTCGCGCGAGGAACGCCAGCAGGTCCTGACGGGTGAGCACGCCGACCGGCTTGCCGTCCTCGTGCACGAGCACCGCGTCGGCGTGCTCGAGCAGCTTCACCGCGCCCCGGGCCGACTCGTTCGAGCCGACCGTCGGCAGCGGCGCGGACATGTGCTCCTCCACCGGGTCGGTGAGCTTGGCCGTGCCGGCGAAGAGCGCGTCGAGGAGCGTCCGCTCCGACACCGAGCCGGCCACCTCGGCGGCCACGATCGGGGGCTCCGCCCGCACGACCGGCATCTGGGAGACGCCGTACTCCTGCAGGATGTGGACCGCCTCGGCGATGGTCTCCGACGGGTGCGTGTGGACCAGGTCGGGCAGCTTGCCGTCCTTGCCGCGCAGCACCTCACCGACGGTCTGGGTGTCGCGGGCGGCGCCCTCGACCTCGAAGCCGTACTGGGCGAGCCAGTCGTCGTTGAAGATCTTGGTGAGGTAGCCGCGGCCGGAGTCGGGCAGCAGCACCACGATGACGGCGTCCTCGCCCTCGGGGGTGCCCTCGAGCTCGGCGGCGAGCTGCTTCGCGGCGTACGCCGCCATCCCGGACGAGCCTCCGACCAGCAGCGCCTCCTCGCGGGCGAGCCGGCGGGTGAAGGCGAAGGAGTCGGCGTCGGAGACCTCGATGATCCGGTCCGCGACGTCGCGGTCGTAGGCGTCGGGCCAGAAGTCCTCACCCACGCCCTCGACGAGGTAGGGGCGACCGCTGCCGCCGGAGTAGACCGAGCCGGCGGGGTCCGCGCCGATCACCTTGATGTCGGGGTTCTGCTCCTTGAGGTAGCGACCGATGCCGCTGATCGTCCCGCCGGTGCCGACGCCCGCGACGAAGTGCGTGATCCGGCCCTCGGTCTGCTTCCAGATCTCGGGCCCGGTGGTCTCGTAGTGGGACCGCGGGTTGTTCGGGTTGGAGTACTGGTCGGGCTTCCACGCGCCCGGCTGCGACGAGAGCCGGTCGGAGACGCTGTAGTAGCTGTCTGGGTGGGACGGGTCGACGGCTGTCGGGCAGACGACCACCTCGGCGCCGTAGGCGCGCAGCACGTTCCGCTTGTCCTCGCTGACCTTGTCCGGGCACACGAAGACGCACTTGTACCCCTTCGCCTGGGCGACCATGGCCAGCCCGACGCCGGTGTTGCCGGAGGTCGGCTCGACGATGGTGCCACCCGGCTGGAGCTCACCGGAGGCCTCGGCGGCCTCGATCATCCGCGTGGCGATGCGGTCCTTCACCGAGCCGCCGGGGTTGAGGTACTCCACCTTGGCGAGGACGAGCGGGCCCTTGCCGGCGTCCACCGGGTCGCGGTCGAGAGTTCGCGAGAGCCGCAGCAGCGGGGTGTTGCCGATCAGGTCGAGGAGCGAGTTCACGTACTGCACGTCGCCAATGTAGATCGACGGGGGCCGAACCCGGGAAATGTCAGCGGCGCCGGGGTTTCCGACCGACTTCGGCGGCCGGCCGACACGGCTGACACGCGCCTCGTAGAGTGTCCGGGTGGGCAAGGCAGCAGCAGCACGGAAGCTCGCCTCCGCCGCCGCCTACGGCGGGGGTGGCGTGTCGGCCCTCGGGGGTGCCCTCTACGGGTTGCTGACCCTCGAGGCGTGGTTGGCGCGCAAGTCGATCGGCGAGCCCCGCGACGAGCCGCCTCCCCTGGCGACCGGCTGGTACGGCCGCGGCCGGCCCGGCCCCGCCATCAAGCTGGCCCTGCTCGGCGACTCCAGCGCCGCGGGCTACGGCGTCGACCGGGTGGAGGACACCCCCGGCGCGATGCTGGCCAGCAGCCTCGCCGAGCGTGCCGACCGGCGCGTCCACCTGCGCGAGTTCGCGGTGGTCGGCGCCCGGTCCTCCGACCTCGCCGACCAGGTCGAGCGCGCCATCGCGACCGAGCCCGACGTGGCAGTCGTCCTCATCGGCGCCAACGACGTGACCCACCAGGTGATGCCGGCCCAGTCGGTCGCCCACCTCTCCGAGGGCGTACGCCGGCTGCGCGCGGCCGGCGCCCAGGTCGTCGTCGGCACCTGCCCCGACCTCGGGACGCTCCAACCCGTGGCCCCGCCGCTGCGCCAGGTAGCGCGCGCCTGGTCGCGCCGCCTGGCGACCGCCCAGACCATCGCCGTCGTCGAGGCGGGAGGCCGGACGGTGTCGCTCGCGACCATCCTCGGACCGGAGTTCGCCGCCGCCCCGGCGCTGCTGTTCGGCCCCGACCGCTTCCACCCCTCCGCCGACGGCTACCGCTCGCTGGCGGCGGTGCTGCTGCCCTCCGTGCTGGCCGCGCTGGGCCTCGTGCGCCACGACGAGCTCGAGCCCGAGGCCTACCGTGGCGAGGGCGTCCTGCCCGTCGCGCGGGCGGCTGTCGAGGCGGTCCGCACCCCCGGCACCGAGCTCGAGGGCACCGAGGTGGCCGGCGCCCGACGTGGCGTCCGCGGACTGTGGGTGCAGCTGCGCCACCGCCGCCGCGAGCAGATGACCACGACCGCGCCCGACGAGGCCGACGACGAGACCACCGGGAGCGAGGCCCTCTCGGACCAGGCCGAGGCCGGCGCCCGCCGCTGACCGCGGCGGGCCGGACGCACGAGGGCCGGCGCCCCGCGGAGGGGACGCCGGCCCGGTGCCGGAGCGTTCTGTGTGGGGTCAGCTCACTCCTGGTTGAAGATCGCCAGCAGGCGCAGCAGGTTGGTGTAGATCCAGACCAGGCTGACCGTCATGGCGAAGGCGGCGCGCCACGACTCGCGCTCGGGGATGCCGGCGGCCACGCCCTGCTCGACGAAGTCGAAGTCGAGGATCAGCATGAACACACCGAGCACCAGGCCGGCCACGGCGAACAGGGCACCGAGAGCACCGAAGCCGAAGAGACCGAACTGGTTGCCGAACACGGCCAGCACCATCTCGAGCAGGCCGAGACCGACCATGCCGAACATCGCGGCGATGACGAACGTGCGGAACTTCTGCCCGACCTTGATGTCGAAGAACTTGTAGGCCGCGAGCGTGCCGGCGAAGGCCGCGAAGGTGCCGATGACCGCCTGGACGACGAGGCTGCCACTGCCCGAGGTCGCGAAGTTGGCGTCGATCACCTTGCTGAAGGCGCCGAGGGCGACACCCTCGAGCGCTGCGAAGGCGATCACCAGGGCCGGGCTGACGACCCGCTTGAACGAGTTGACCATCGCCAGCGCGAAGGCGCCGAACGAGCCGACCATCAGCGCGAGGTACAGCGCGCCCTGGCCGTCGGTGGTGGTGATGTCGCCGGTCATCATCCAGGTGAGGGCGGCCGCGACGATCACGATCGCCAGCGAGATGCCGGTCTTCTGGACGACCGAGTCGATCGTCATGGGGGCGCCGGCCTGGGCAGGCACGCCGTAGCCGGGCTGCGCGCCGGGCTCGGCGTAGCCGGGCTGGCCGTACGGCTGCTGCCCGTAGCCCTGGAAGCTCGCCCCGTTGCCCGGGTAGGTCTGGTTGCCGTAGGCGTTCGACGACGCCCCGCTGAAGGCATCCGAACGACGGAACACCGGGTTGTTGCTCTGCATTGGTCTCCTCCTTGGAGGCCTTGGTGTGGCCATCGGTGGCCATCACCCTGATGGCCACCTGGGACCCCTCCATCCTAGGGGGGTCCAGCCATTCCAACGAGCGACCGGGCCCTTCTGTTCCGCCCCGGATCGCGCTCTCAGCCGGCTCTCAGCCAGGGTCGGCCGGGTCAGGGGGAGCTCGACTCGAGGTCGGAGGCGCGCTCGCAGTCCGCGAGGTCGCACCGCACGGTGGCACCCTTGCGTCGGCCGTTGGCATCCAGCAGCAGCGTGTCCTCGTCCTCCCACTGCAGCAGGCCGAACCAGCGCGACGTGTAGGTCACCAACGCGGTCCCGTCCAGCGTCCGCTGCCGTACCTGGTTCGGACCCACGCCGTCGCTCAGGATGTACATGGTGACCATCTGCCCGCCGCTGGGCGAGAAGCTGCCCACCTTCTCCCGGCAGGAGCGCCACAGCACCTTGTCGGGGTCGCTGATGGCGAAGACCTCCGAGCACCCGTCGCGGTAGGGGTCACCGACGAAGGCGGCGATCCGGTCGGCTCCCAGGTCCGCGTGGTAGCCGGCGCGGTCGACCACGACGGAGCGGGCGCCGTCGAGGTAGTCCCACGCGATGGTCCGGGACCGGGCGTCGGAGCTGACCAGGGCGGTCCCGGCCCGGGCGTCGAGGAGGGCGGGGTAGCCCCGGAAACGGGCGTTCGACACCTCGTGCCCACTGGACGCGTCATAGGTGGTGAACGTGGTGAGGCGCTGGTGGTCACTGGCGATGAGGTGGGTGCCGTCGCCGGTGAGCTGTGCTCCCCAGGAATCCCGGCCGCGCAGCAGCACGGTCCTCTGCCCGGAGGCGGTCACCCGCAGGATCCGGTCACGCGGAGCCTGTCCGGTCCAGCGGTTGACCACGTAGTCCTCGCCCGAGGTGCCCAGGAGCAGGAAGTCCTCGGTGCCGAGGTCGACGCGCACGTCGCCGTCGACGATCTCGGTGCCGTCCTTGTGGGGCACCCGGGCGTCCTCGCCACGCGGCAGCGTGCCGGGCCGGCTGAGGTCGACCGTGGTGGACGTGGTGGACGTGGTGGACGTGGTGGACGTGGTGGACGTCGTGAACGTGGTGGAGGTGCCGGGCTGCATGGTCGACACGACCGGTGCCGACGATGTGGCCAGCGCGAGGCCTGCGACGGCAAGCGCCAGGGTGGTGCCGAGAACGTTCATGTGTGTCCCCCGATCCACGGCCGGGACCGTCCCCGGGCCTGCCCTGTAGACGCCGCCGACAGCCCCTGTGGTTGCCTTGCGCGGCGCGAGCTCGCCCGGTCCCGGCCTCGCAGGCCGGCCCGGTCAGGCTGCGGGCGACGAGGCGTGCGCGTGGGCGATCCGCCAGCCCTCCGGGCTGCGGACGGTGACCAGGGTCAGCCGGAAGGGCCAGCGCTGCTCCTGCGGGCCGTGGCGTGCGATCTCACGGCCGAGGGCCAGCACCCAGCCGACGTCCTCGACCACGTCGACGTGTCGCACGTCCCACTCGAAGCCGATCGACACCGGCTGCCGGGCGTAGGCGTCGAAGAACCGGTCGAGCTCCATCCGGTGGTGGAGCACCAGCTCCTCGGAGGTGACGAGGGAGGCGTCGCCTTCTGCGAAGAGGTCGCGCAGCGCCCCCGCGTCCTGGTCGGCGAAGGCCGCGCTGAAGCTGTCCAGGAGCGCTGCGAGCTGGTCGTGCTCGCTCATGCAACGCATGATGCACCGTCGATGTGCCCCCGGTGGGATTCGAACCCACACTTCATCGCTTTTAAGGCGATTTCCTCTGCCGTTGGGATACGGGGGCGGCCGTCGCGGCGTCAGTCTGCCAGCGCGGCCGCCCGCCGGATGACGTCGTCGAGCATCGCGCCCGTCAGCCGGCCGGTGAACGTGTTGTGCTGGCTGGGGTGGTAGCAGCCGAGGACCGTGAGGCCGTCCAGCGGTACCTCGGCCGCATGGGCGAACTTCGGCCGCGGGGTGGGGACGTCGTGGCCGGCCTGCGCCAGGGCCCGGAGGGCCGCCTGCCAGCCGTAGGCGCCGAGGGTCACCACGACCCGCACCGACCCGCCCACGAGCGCGAGCTCGCGGTCGAGCCACGGCGCGCA
>NZ_JBHSSS010000012.1:0-58020 GCF_042659625.1 Nocardioides sp. GCM10027114 | reverse complement strand
GTGTCCCGCTCCTGCGGGGTCGGCTTGTTGGCGGGTGGGGCGCACCGGACCGTGGCGACCATCCGCACGCCGTGCAGCGCCTGCCCGTCGCCGGCGTGCTCCGAGGTGGACCGGGCCGCGAGCCCGACCCGGTGGAGGCTGGCGAACAGCCAGTCGCCCGAGCTGTCGCCGGTGAAGACCCGTCCGGTCCGGTTGCCGCCGTGCGCGGCAGGCGCCAGCCCCACGACCAGGATCGACGGGTCGGCGGCCCCCCAGCCCGGGATCGGCCGGCCCCAGTAGGGCTGGTCGGCGAAGGCGGCCCGCTTCGTGGCCGCCACCTCCTCGCGCCAGTCGACGAGGCGGGGGCAGGCGCGGCACACCGAGACGGCGGCCTCGAGCGCGTCGAGGTCGGCCGGGCGGGCCAGTCGGCGTACGGCGGCCGCGGTGCGCGCGACGGGGGTGTCCGCCGCGGCCGGGTCCTCCGGCCATCCGGTGCCGGGCGGCACCGGCGACCGGAACGCCTCACCGGTCAGCGGGTGCGGGAGCGCCCCGCCCCCGCCGTCCGGAGGGTCTGCGGTCAGGGCCTGTCCGTGCCCGGCTGCTGGTAGCCGGGCGAGCTCGGGGTGCCCGTGGGGCCGGCCGGGGCGGCGCCGTTGTCGCCGTGGTGACGGACCTTGTCCGCGGCGGCGGACGCGGTCTCCTTCGCCCGCTCCACGAAGGCCGAGCCGGCCGTCGAGGCCTGCTCGGCGAGGGTGTCCTGCGCCTGCTGCTTCGCGGCCTGCACCTTCGGGTTGCCCATCACCTTGCGGGTGGCCGTGGCGATCTGCTCGTAGCGCTCACGCCCGGCGCGGGTCCCGAGGACGTAGCCGGCGGCGCCGGCGGCGAGGAGGGTCAGCTTGCCCATCGTCTGCTCCGTTCTGCTGGTGGTTCGTGGTCCTGCTCTGGTGCCGTGCTACGGGACGGGGTCGGGCGTCAGCGGCGGCGCCGGACCCGCAGCACCACCGCGGCGGCGCCGGTGGCCACCACCAGCGCGGCGACTGCGAGCACCTCCGGCCGGGGCCGGCCCCCGGGGCCGGTGAGCCGCTCCCGGAGGCTCCGGGCGCGGTGCCGGGCGCGTGCCGACACGTCCAGTCTGTCGTGGAGCGCGTCGACCGTCGAGGCGAGCTGCTCGCGCTGGCGCTCCACCTGTGCCTCGAGGTCCTCTGTCGTGGCCCCGGTGGTCCCCGCGACGTGTCGTCCGTTGCTGCTCATCGGCGCTCCTCCCCCACGTGCCTGCCTGCGTGCCTGGGCGCGTCCCCCTTGAGGGCGGCGAGGTCGTCCCGGACTCCGGCGGCGGCCCGCTCCGGCACCGGCGGGGTGGCGTCACCGATCTCGGCCGCACCGCGACGGCCGGCGAGTGCGGCGGCCAGCAGCAGGGCCCCGGCCACCACCAGGGCGGCCGCCCACGCCGGCAGGGCGAGCGCGACGCCGAGCACGGCCGCGGCGACCAGCGTGGCCAGGCCCAGGAAGGCCAGCACGCCGGCGGCGCCGACCACGCCGAGGCCCACGCCGGCGCGCTTCCCCTTCTCGGTCAGCTCGGCCTGCGCGAGCCTCACCTCGCTGCGGACCAGTGCCGGGACGTCCTCCGACAGGCGGTGCACGAGGGCCCCCAGGGTCTCCTCCTGCAGCGGGCCCGTGGACGTGTCGTGCGAGCCGTTCATGCCGTGCCCGTGCCCCGTCCCCGCGAGGTCAAACGTCGATCAACGACCAGGCGATGCCGTCGAGGATGTCGGCCTCGGAGGCGACCAGCTCCGTGACCCCGGCCCGGCGCAGCACCCGCGCCAGCACGAGGGCGCCGGCGTCGATCACGTCGGCCCGCCCCGGGTGCAGCCACGGCAGCTCCAGGCGCTCGGCCAGCGGCATCGCGACCAGCCGCTCCACGAACGCCGCCACGTCGGCGACCGGGACCACCGACTGGTCGATCGCGTCGCGGTCGTACGCCGGCAGGTCGAGCACGCCGGCCACCACCGACAGCACCGTGCCGGCCACACCGACGACTGTCGCCGCCCGGGCGGGATCGACGGGGCAGGCGTCAAGCGCAGCGTCGATGTCGGCGACGCAGGCGGCGACCTGGTCCGCGGTCGGCGGGTCGTCGTGGAGGTGCCGCTCGTGGAGCCGCACCGAGCCGATGTCCATCGAGTGCGCCACCTCGGGTCCGCCGCGGGTGCCGAGGACGAGCTCGGTGGAGCCACCGCCGATGTCGATCATCAGCAGCGGCTCGGCCGGCGGAGTCCGCAGGTGGCGCAACGCGCCGTCGTAGGCCAGTGCGGCCTCCTCGTCGCCGGTGACGACCTCGGGGCGCACCCCCAGCCGCGCCTCCACGCCGGCGGCGAACACCTCGGCGTTGGCCGCGTCCCGCGTGGCGGACGTCGCGCAGAAGCGGATCCGCTCCACGTCGTGCGCGGCGATGAGGGCGGCGTACTCGTCGAGGGCGGCGAAGGCGCGCTGGAGCGCCTCGTCGGCCAGCCTCCCGGTCCGGTCGACACCCTGCCCGAGCCGGACCATGCGGCTCTCGCGCACGGCCACCTCCGGCAGGTCGCCGATCAGCAGCTTGATCGTGTTGGTGCCGCAGTCGACGGCGGCGACGGTGGTCATGCTCCCGGCGCGGCCGGGTCGGGCTCCGGGTTCACAGGCTCCGGGCTCACGCAGGGGCCCTCGGCCCACCAGTCGCCGAGCCGGTCCAGCACCTCGTCGCCGAGCGGGTTGACGCCGCGGCCCTGGGCGAGCGACTGGCCCGCGAGGACGTGGAGGCACTTGACCCGGTCGGGCATGCCGCCCGCCGAGATGCCCTCGATCTCCGGCACGTCGTGGCCGCCGGCCCGCGCGATCTCGCCGCGTGCAGCGAGGTACCGCTCGTGGGCCTCCCGGTAGGCGGCCGCGAGCTCGGGGTCGTCGGCCAGCCGCTGCTGCATCTCCTTCATCAGCCCGGACCCCTCGAGGGTGCCGATGCGGGAGGCCGCACGCGGGCAGGTGAGGTAGTACGTCGTGGGGAACGGCGTCCCGTTGGGCAGCCGCGGCTCGGTGGTCACCACGTCGGGGTTGCCGCACGGGCAGCGGTGGCCGACCTCGTGGATCGCCCGGGGCTCGCGGCCCAGCTGGGCGTGGATCACGGCCTCGTCGGCGGGGTCGATCACGGAGTGCTGTCCTCGGTCTTCTCGGGGTCTGACTGCTCGGGGGGCGCCTTGATCTTCTCCGCCGGCGGCGGCGCGTGCCGCGGCGGGTTGCCGGCGAGCTCCACCGACTCCCACGCCCGGTCCCACCAGGCGACGGGCTCGGGCTCGAGCGCGGCCGACGGGGTCGGCAGCTCGGCATCGCCCTCCAGCGGGCGGCCGTCCTCGTCGAGCACGACGTACGACGTCTCGCCGGGCATGAGGTAGCCGAAGCGCTCGCGCGCCTGGGCCTGGACGTACGCCGGGTCGTTCCAGCGCCGCTTCTCACGCTCGAGGTCGTCGATGTTGGCGGAGCGGGCCGCGATCTCGGCCTTGAGGTCGCTGATGTGCTCGCGCTGCTGGAGGTAGGCCCGCAGCGACGACGCGTAGGAGACCGCCAGCACGGCCAGCACGAGCACCAGCACGGCGGCGCGGCCGGTCAGCCGCGGCCGGCGGCGGCCCGACCGGCCCGGCCGGCCCGAACGACCTGCTCCGACGGCGGGCAGGGAGCCACTGGTCGACGTCGAGACCCGGGAGCGGGCCGGCGCGGCCCGCTCCCCCGGTCGTCTGCTGCCGCCGGGCCCGCCCCGCGGCGTACGTCGCTGTGGCACCGGCAGCTCAGCCCTGGTAGCGCGGGAAGGCGCCGGCGCCGGCGTACCGGGCGGCGTCCCCGAGCTCCTCCTCGATGCGCAGCAGCTGGTTGTACTTCGCGACCCGCTCCGACCGCGCCGGGGCGCCCGTCTTGATCTGGCCGCAGTTGGTGGCGACCGCGAGGTCGGCGATGGTGGTGTCCTCGGTCTCGCCCGAGCGGTGGCTCATCATGCAGCGGAAGCCGTTGCGGTGGGCGAGCTCGACGGAGTCGAGGGTCTCGGTGAGCGAGCCGATCTGGTTGACCTTGACCAGCAGCGCGTTCGCCTGGCCGCCCGAGATGCCGCGCGCGAGCCGCTCGACGTTGGTGACGAAGAGGTCGTCGCCGACGAGCTGGGTCCTGCTGCCGAGCTGGTCGGTGATCTCCTTCCAGCCATCCCAGTCGTCCTCGTCGAGCGGGTCCTCGATCGACACGATCGGGTAGGCCGCGACGAGGTCGGCGTAGTAGGCGGTCATCTCGCCGGCGGTCTTCTTCGCGCCCTCGAACGTGTAGCTGCCGTCCTCGCAGAACTCGCTGGCGGCCACGTCGAGGGCCAGCACGATGTCGCGGCCGAGCTCGAGGCCGGCGGCGTCGACGGCCTCGGCGATCAGGTCGAGCGCCGCCCGGTTGGAGTCGAGGTTCGGCGCGAAGCCGCCCTCGTCGCCGAGGCCGGTGGCGAGGCCCTTCTTCTTCAGCACCGACTTGAGCGCGTGGTAGACCTCGGCGCCCGTGCGCAGCGCCTCGCCGAAGGTGGGCGCGCCGATCGGCGCGATCATGAACTCCTGGATGTCGACGTTGGAGTCGGCGTGGGAGCCGCCGTTGAGGATGTTCATCATCGGCACCGGCAGGAGGTGGGCGTTGGGGCCGCCCACGTAGCGGTAGAGCGGCAGCCCGGCGGAGTCCGCGGCGGCGCGGGCCAGGGCGAGCGAGACGCCGAGGATCGCGTTGGCGCCGAGATCCGCCTTGTTGGGGGTGGCGTCGAGCTCGAGCATCGTCTGGTCGACGAGCCGCTGGTCGTCGGCGTCGAGGCCCTCGATGGCCGGGCCGATCTTCTGGATGACCGCGTCGACGGCCTTCGTGACGCCCTTGCCGAGGTAGCGGTCGCCGCCGTCGCGCAGCTCCACGGCCTCGAACGCACCGGTGGAGGCGCCGCTCGGCACCGCGGCCCGGGCGAACGCTCCGTCGTCGAGCAGCACCTCGACCTCGACGGTGGGGTTGCCGCGCGAGTCGAGGATCTCGCGAGCGCCGACGGCTTCGATGGATGCCACGTTGATGCTCCTGCAGGTCGGGGTCCCGGGCTGGGGTCGTCGGGCTCAGCGTAGTCGCGCGGCGCGCCGAACCCGGGAGCACCCGCCCGTCCTCCGGACAGGGCCGGATCAGCCTCGCGGCCGGGTCAGAGCAGCCGGCGTACGGCGTCGCGCAGCGCCTGCTCCGGGTCGACCCCGGCGTCGCGGGCCTCGGCCACCAGCGCGAGCAGCCGGTTCCCGAGGTCGCTGCCCTCGTCGGCCGTCGGAAGGTCCGGGGTCTCACCCGCCCGACCGAGGCGGTCGAGCACCTTGTCGGCGTACAGCAGCGCGGGCAGGCCCGGCGGCAGACCGTCGGTCACCGACGTACGCCGTTTCTCGCTCGCCTTGATCGCCTCCCACGCCTCGTTGATCGCCGCTGCGTCGCCGCCCGGGGCGGGCTCGCCTCCCTCGGGCGGGAACACGTGGGGGTTGCGGCGCCGCATCTTCTCGATGATGTCGGCGGCCACGTCGTCGATCGTGAACTCGCCCGACTCCTCGGCGATCACGGCGTGGAAGTAGACCTGCAGGAGCAGGTCGCCGAGCTCCTCGCGCAGGTGCGCGGGGTCGCCGGACTCGATGGCCTCGATCGTCTCGTGGGTCTCCTCGAGGAGGTAGCGGGTCAGGGACCGGTGGGTCTGGCCCGCCTTCCAGGCGCACTCGGCCCGCAGTCGACGCATCACGTCGACGAACTCGACGAGCGGCTCCTGCGGCCCAGACGCCTGGGCGTCCATGTCAGCCGCAGCGCTGCGTCGCGGGCAGGCCGCGCGCGTACGCCTGGTCCGGGGAGTCGGCGACGCCCTGCTGGGCGGCCTCGCTGAACGGGTAGGAGACCGAGCTGTCGAGCGGCACGGGCACGCCGTCGGCCATCTCGAGGCGCAGCTGCGGGTCGAACTCGACGCCGTTCTCCTCGATCCAGTCGCGGAACTCCTGCTGGCCGCGCTCGACCGTGGCGGAGTACGGCGCCTCGGGCTCGCCCTCCTGGGCGAGCAGCCGCTCCCCGATCGAGGCCTGGATCGACTCGACGTAGGCGGCGGCGGTCTCGACCTGCACGACCGCGTCACGCACCTCCTCGGGCAGCAGCTGCACACTGCTGCGGAGGCTGGCGACCTGACGGTCGTAGACCCGGCCCGGCTCGGCGTCGTACTCGGCGGCGAGCTGCTCGCCGATGGAGCGCATCGCGAGCTGGCCCGCGATGCCACTGCGGAAGTAGCGGTTCGGAACGACCTGGTTGTTGCCCTCCAGCTGGCCCTCGATCGCCTCGCAGTAGTCGTCGGTGACCCCGTCGACCTCGCTGACCGAGATGGTCTCGTCGCCGACGCTGACGGCGGTGCCCGGCGAGAGCGAGCCGCATCCGGTCAGCAGGGCGACGGTCGCACCCACGGCGGCCAGTCCGAGACGGGGCTTTCTCACGAGGACTCCTTCTGCTGGGCCCGCTCCTGCGGCGGGTCGATCACGCTGTCGATGACCGAGCGGGCCCATTCAAGCAGGGCGACGCCGTCGAGCGGACGACCCCCGACGGACGCCGTCTGCGGCCGCGGCACCAGCACCGTGTCGACCTGCGCCTTGACGATGCTCCTCGGGTACATCCGGTTGAGCCGGACGACGCGCGACTCGGGCAGGCTCACCGGCGCGAACCGCACGTGCTTGCCGGCGATGGTCACCTCGCCGATGCCCGCCTGGCGGGCGCGGGCGCGGAACCGGGCGACCAGCAGCAGCGACGCCACCACCTCGGGCGGTTCGCCGTACCGGTCGACCATCTCCGCGAGCAGCAGGTCGACGTCGCCGTCGGTGCGGACCTCTGCGAGCCGCTTGTACATCTCGAGGCGCAGCCGCTCGCTGGGGATGTAGTCGTGCGGCAGGTGGGCGTCGACCGGGAGCTCGATGCGGACCTCCTTGAGCTCGGGCTCCTGGTCTCCCCTGAACTCGTGGACGGCCTCGCCCACGAGCCGGACGTACAGGTCGAAACCGACGTCGGCGATGTGGCCCGACTGCTCGCCGCCGAGCAGGTTGCCGGCGCCGCGGATCTCGAGATCCTTCATCGCGATCGCCATGCCGCCGCCGAGGTCGGAGTGCTGCGCCAGCGTCGCGAGCCGCTCGTGCGCGGTCTCCGTCAGCGGCTTCTCGGCCGGGTAGAGGAAGTAGGCGTAGGCGCGCTCCCGGGACCTGCCGACGCGGCCGCGCAGCTGGTGGAGCTGCGAGAGGCCGAGGGTGTCGCTGCGTTCGATGATCATCGTGTTGGCGTTCGACACGTCGAGGCCGGACTCGACGATGGTGGTGCACACCAGCACGTCGAAGCGCTTCTCCCAGAAGTCGAGCATGACCCGCTCGAGCTGGTGCTCGCCCATCTGGCCGTGCGCCGTGGCGACCCGGGCCTCGGGCACAAGCTCCTTGATCCGCGCCGCGGCCTTCTCGATCGACTGCACCCGGTTGTGGATGTAGAACACCTGGCCCTCGCGCAGCAGCTCGCGACGGACCGCCGCGATCACCTGCCGGTCCTCGTAGGCGCCGACGTAGGTCAGCACCGGGTGGCGCTCCTCGGGCGGGGTGGTGATCGTCGACATCTCGCGGATGCCGGTGATCGCCATCTCGAGGGTTCGCGGGATCGGCGTCGCCGACATCGACAGGACGTCGACGGAGGTGCGCAGCCGCTTCATCTGCTCCTTGTGCTCGACGCCGAACCGCTGCTCCTCGTCGACGATGATCAGGCCGAGGTCCTTCATCCGGATGTCGGGGTTCAGCAGCCGGTGGGTGCCGACGACGATGTCGACCGAGCCGTCGGCCAGGCCGTCGATGACCTCCCGCGCCTCCTTCTCGGTCTGGAACCGCGAGAGCCCCTTGAGGACCACCGGGAAGCCGCTCATCCGCTCCATGAACGTCGAGAGGTGCTGGGTGACGAGCAGCGTCGTCGGCACCAGCACCGCGACCTGCTTGCCGTCCTGCACCGCCTTGAACGCCGCCCGGACGGCGATCTCGGTCTTGCCGTAGCCGACGTCGCCGCAGACCAGCCGGTCCATCGGGACCGTCCGCATCATGTCGGCCTTGACCTCGTCGACCGTGCTGAGCTGGTCGGGGGTCTCCTGGAACGGGAAGGCGTCCTCGAGCTCGCGCTGCCACGGGCTGTCCGGCCCGAATGCGTGGCCCTGCGTGGCCTGCCGGGCGGCGTACAGCTTGATGAGCTCGGCCGCGATCTGCTTGACCGCCTTGCGGGCCCTGCCCTTCCGCTTGGCCCAGTCGGCGCCGCCGAGCCGGTCGAGCGAGGGCTGCTCGCCGCCGACGTAGCGGGTGACCTGGTCGAGCGCGTCCGCGGGGACGTAGAGCCGGTCCGGCGGGCCGCCGCGCTTGGAGGCGCCGTACTCGAGCACGAGGTACTCGCGGACGGCGCCGCCCACCTCGCGCTGCTTCATCTCGACGAAGCGGCCGACGCCGTGCTGCTCGTGGACGACGTAGTCGCCGGCGCTGAGCTCGAGCGGGTCGATCTGCCGCTTGCGGCGGGCCGGCATCTTGCGCATGTCACGGGTCGACGACTTCTGGCCGGAGAGGTCCTCGCCGGTCAGCAGCACGAGCCCGTTGCGCTCGTCGACGAAGCCCTCGCTCGCGACGCCGCAGGTCACCGAGACGACATCGGTCGAGAGGTCGGCGGCCGTGCCGACCTCCTCGAGCAGCCGGGCCGGCACGTCGTGCTCGGCGAGCACCTCGACCATGCGCTCCGCGGGTCCGTGGCCGGGGTGGACCACGACGATGCGGAGCCCGTTGCGACGCCACTGCTCGATGTCGGCGACGGCGCGCTCGAAGTCGCCGCGGTAGGTCTCGACCGGCTTGGCGGTCAGGGCGCGCGACTCCACACCGTCCACGTCGAGGGCGGCGGCGAGCACCGCGTCGGCGGAGCCGGCCGTGGGGTCGTCGGGGTCATCGGCCAGCCCGAACGGACTCATCGACCACCACGGCTTGCCCTGCGCCATGGTGTGCTCGCGGACATCGGCGATGGAGCGGTACGACGCGGCGCCCAGGTCGATCGGCGCCGTGCCGCCGCTGGCGGCGGCGGCCCAGCTGGCGCCGAGGAACTCCTCGCTGGTGGCGACGAGGTCGTGGGCGCGGGTGCGGGCCCGCTCGGGGTCGACGACGAGCACGTGGGTCTCGCCCGGCATCAGGTCGACGAGCAGCTCCATGTCGTCGACCAGCGCGGGCGCCAGCGACTCCATGCCCTCGACGGCGATGCCGGCGGCGATCTTGTCGGTGATCTCGACCAGGGTCGGGTGCTGCCGGCCGAGCTCGGCGGCCCGCTCGCGCACCTCGTCGGTGAGCAGCAGCTCGCGGCAGGGCGGCGCCCACAGCCGGTCGACCTTGTCGAGGGTGCGCTGGTCGGCGACCGCGAAGCTGCGGATCTCCTCCACGTCGTCGCCCCAGAACTCCACCCGCAGCGGGTGCTCCTCGGTGGGCGGGAAGACGTCGACGATGCCGCCGCGCACTGCGAACTCGCCACGCTTCTCGACGAGGTCGACGCGGGAGTACGCCGCGTCCGCGAGCCGTCGTACGACGTCCTCGAGCGGCGCGGTGTCACCGGGGGCGAGCTCGACCGGCTCGAGGTCGCCGAGCCCCTTGACCTGGGGCTGCAGGACCGAGCGGATCGGCGCCACCACGACCTTGAGCGGGCCGTTGGTCTCGTCGGAGCCGGGGTGGCAGAGCCGGCGCAGGACCGCGAGCCGGCGGCCGACGGTGTCGCTGCGCGGGCTGAGCCGCTCGTGCGGGAGCGTCTCCCAGCTCGGGTAGTAGCCGACCAGCGTCGGGTCGATGACGTCGCCGAGCGCGGCGACGAGGTCCTCGGCCTCGCGGGCGGTGGGGGTCACCGCCAGCACGGTCCGGCCGGCGTCGACGAGGCCGCGGACCACGAACGGGCGCAGCGCAGCGGGGCCGGTCAGGTCCAGTGCCGGGGAGGTGGCCTCCCGGGCGTCGGCCACCACCTCGGCGAGGACGGGGTCGGTGAGGACGGCCTCGGCCAGTCCGGTGAGGTGCACGGGTCGCTCCAGGGTCGCGGGACAGCACGACAGGCCCCCGGCCGGGCGGGACGGGGGTGACCCGCCCAGTGTACGGAGCGGGGGTACCGCCTCAGCGGGGCGCTTCGGCGGCGTACGCGGTGGCCGCGTCGTGCACCGCCTCGACGTACGAGGTGGCGTGGTTGTAGGAGAAGACCGCCCGCTCCCAGTCGGCGGCGGTGCCGAGGTCGGGGTCGCCCGCGCACAGGTAGCGCCGGGCCGCCGCGGCGGCGTCGTCGAGGTCGTGGGGGTCGGCGGTCCCGTCGCCGTCGCCGTCGGTGGCCCAGGTCTCCCAGCTCGCCGGGATGAACTGCATCGGGCCGACGGCGTGCTCCCAGTGCGGGTCGCCGTGCCACCCGCTGGAGCGCGGCGTCGCCGGGATGGCCGCGAACGAGCCGCTGCCGTCGAGCGCGGGGCCGAGGATCCGGCGCGAGGGGCGCCCGTCGCCGTCGAGATCCCGGCCGCCGATCGTGCCGTGCTGGGACTCGACCCACCCGATCCCGGCCAGCGTCGTCCAGCCGACCACGCACGTCGGGTCGGAGGCGAGGTGGGCGCGGGCGTAGGCCCGCAGCGCGGGCTCCGGGATGTCGGTGGCGGCTGCCGTCTCCTCGACCCACGCGGGGTCGGGCTCGGGCGGCCCGAGCGGCTCCCCCGGCGGCACGTCGGGGTCGACGGCGGGCGGGGTCGGGGCGGCCACGTGGTGGCGCTCCGTCAGCCGGGACCCGTCGTCCGGCGCGAGGACCGTCAGCGACGCCCATCGGGCGACCAGCACGGTGACGGCGAGCACGATGGCCAGCCCGCCCACGACCCGCCCAGTCACGGGCGGGAGTATCACGCGCGCCGCCGACGGTCCCCGCGCCGGGGTCAGCCGCCGGTGCCGGGCGACCAGGGGTCCCGGTGGTCCGGGTCGTCCTTGAGCCAGCCGAACGCCGCGACCGCGGCGAGCTGGGAGTTCACCTCGAGCTTGTGGAGAACGGCCTTGACGTGGCTACGCACGGTGGCCTCGGAGACGCCGAGCAGGCCGGCGATCGTGCGCACCGAGTCGCCGGCGTACAGCAGCCGCAGCACGGTGCGCTCGCGGGCGGTGAGGGAGCGCATCTTCTCGATGAGCACCTCCTTCTCGCTGCGCGCGCTGCGCCACTCGCGGATGAGGGCGTCGCGGTCCTCCTGGACCACGTCCTGCGGGTGGTCGGTGAGCTGGCGCAGCACCTCGCCGACCTCGTCGAGCGAGGTGGAGCTGGTACGGATGGTGGCCACCCCGGCCTCGAGCATCGCGCCCCAGAGCGGGCCGCGCTGGGCGGCGGTGAGCAGCAGCCACGGGACACCGCTGTCGAGGACCAGGGCCTGCGACTCGCGCAGCCGGGCCGCGGGCTCGAGCTCGGCGAGCATGAGCGCCACGTCGGGGCCGATACCGGCGACGGCCGCCGCGCCGGCCCCGCGTCCTGCCCACGGAACCACGACCGCATCGAAGCCCCGGCTCAGCAGGGCGGTCCGCACGGCCTCCGCCACGAGGGACTGGTCGGACGCGACGGCTACCCGTCGGGTGCGGCGCTGCATCACCGCCCCCTCTCCACGTTTGTCACGGCTCCCGAGAGGGATAGTCCGCGCACGTCCCTCGGCCATGGAGGTTGCCTTTCCATCTGGCCTCACACTCTGCAGGGCAGAAACGACTGTCCCGGCTGTCACACCGGCATCTCACCTACATTTGGGGATGGTGGCGAAGCGGGCCCCTGACCCATCGTGGGAGCAGGTCCTCGGACCTCGTGAACGGCCCACCAGCCGCGATCGACCTCGGCAGGGGAGGAGTCCAGGCGGTTACCGCTGCTACCGTCCCCCACGGCAGTGGGACGCGACCAGCCTCGCCGGCCTGGCGGGTAGGCACGCCGGGCCTCGCCCGGTCGCAGCGACTGGTGGGCCCTCACGACATGCTCGGACAAGTCAGCTTGCGGATTCCCGCTGAGCGGACGGACGCGGCGACTGATTCCATCGCCGAACGCTCCCCAATTTGTGGTAAGCATCCCCAATTTTGCTAAACCGCCCCGCACCACAAGGCATACGGTCACACTGTGTTTTGAAGGCACATGGGGCAGGCGGGGACACCAACACTGCGGGGGCGAGGGGGCAGCCGCGGTTCACGGGTTCCGGGGGAACGCCTGATGGTGAGCGGTGACGCGTGGGGCGGGACCATCATGACCAGCAAGGCTTTGCGCATCCCTCCGGGGGTGTGGGACTGGAGAGGGACAGCCATCGTCCTGGTGGTGGTGGGGGCACCGCCACTGGTGACGATCCAGCTGAGCCCGACAACCGAGACCTGGGGATCCGTCGCGTCGACGGTCGGCCTGGTGGCCTACCCCGTGGCGATGGCTGCCGCGCTGCTCCTGTACTTCCACTGGCGACTCGTCGACGGCCGGGGAACCGCGTGGCTGGTCGCTGCCCTCACCGCCGTATCCCTCAAGGGGATCGCCACGGCCGGCATGCGGGCGTCGTACGCCGAGGAGATCCGGGCCAACGCGACCAGCCTGATGCTCGTGGACCTCGCGTTCGCGGGCGGCGTGCTCGCCATGCTGGCCCTGTTCGCGCAGCGCCAGCGACCGCCGTTCGACCCGATGGCGATGGGCCTGCTGATCGGCCTCTTCGTCACCTCGGCCGAGTTCGCCCTCCTGACGAACCCGCCGTTCCTCGACCGGTCCTTCAGCGCCGTGACGCTCGGCAACGTGCTGCTGCTGACCCTGCAGCTCACGGCGGCGTACGCCGTGCTGCACATCGCCGCGCTGCCGCCCTGGGCGCGGGCGCGGCTCGGTGTGGCGCTCGGCCTGCTGAGCCTCAACCGCGCCATCACCTACCCCGTCGCCGGCTCCGCCGTGGTGAGCGCGACGGCCATCGTCACCGACTTCCTCGGCGCCGTGCTGGTCTTCGGGACGGCGCTCGCCCTGCTCCGCACCACCATCAACGACAACGCCGAGGCCGTCGACGAGCTGCACCAGCGGGTCGAGCACTTCGAGGCCGAGTCGCGCAACGACCGGGCACGGCTCCACGAGATCAACGCCACCATCGCCGGCATCGCCTCGGCCACCCGGCTGATCCACCGCGGCCCGGACCTCCCCTCGCACCGCCGCGGCCTGCTGCAGGAGATGCTCGACTCGGAGATCTCGCGGCTCGAGCGGCTGATGGAGGCCAAGGGCCAGCAGCTGCGCGACGTCGAGCTCGACGACGTGATCCGCCCCCTGGTCGTCGCCCAGCACGCGCTCGGCCGGCCCGTCTTCTGGACGCCGAGCGGGCAGTGGGCGCACGGGCGCGCCGACGACATCGCCGAGGTCGTCAACGTGCTCCTCAACAACTCAGCGCGCCACGCCCCCGGCGCCGCGGTCGTCGTCAACACCCGCCGGGTGGGTGACTGCGTGGAGATCCGGGTCTCGGACTCCGGTCCCGGGATCTCCAAGGAGATGACGGCACGGCTCTTCGAGTGGGAAGCCCACTCACCCGACTCCCCCGGCGAGGGAATCGGACTGCACGTGGCGCGTCGGCTCATGGAGGAGCAGGGTGGGTCGTTGAGACCTGTACTGTCCCATGCATCAGGAGCCGTCTTCGTCGTCGGTCTACAGCCTCCGAGGGACATCCATGAGTCAGCAAACGCTCGCGCGGAGTAGCGTCCGCATCCTCATCATCGAGGATCACACGCTGTTCGCAGAGTCCCTCGAGCTCGCGCTCTCGATGGAGGGCTACGACGTGCGCCGGCTTCCCGTCCAGGAGAACCACCTGACCCAGGGCGCGCTGCTCTCGTCGGTCGTGCGGCTGCACCCCCGGATCGTGCTCCTCGACCTCGACCTCGGCCACCTCGGCGACGGCGTCCGGCTGATCGCGCCGATCGCCCGCTCCGGCGCCCACGTGGTGGTGGTGACCGCCTCGCCCGAGAAGGGCCGCTGGGGCGAGTGCCTGCGGTACGGCGCCCGCAAGGTGCTGAGCAAGGCCCGGCCGCTCAACGAGATCATGGCGACGGTCCGTCGGCTCAACCAGGGACTGCCCGTCATGGACCGCGAGGAGCGCGAGGACCTGCTCCAGGCCTGGCACCGCGAGCGGCAGCACCAGCAGGAGCTGCGCACCCGGCTGCAGCGGCTGACCAACCGCGAGCGCGAGGTCCTCGGCCACCTCACCGAGGGGCACACCGTCCGCGACATCGCCCGCATCAGCGTGGTCTCCGAGGCCACGGTCCGCACCCAGGTGAAGTCGATCCTCGCCAAGCTCGAGGTGTCCTCGCAGCTGGCGGCCGTGGGCGTCGCCCACGCCGTCGGGTGGCGTCCGCCCGGTCCCTGACCCGCTGTTCCAGCCGCACTCCCGGGTGGGACACCGCCCGCCCTGACCCCGCCCGGGTTTCTGGCCTTCTTGCCGAATTTGTGGCATGCCCCCCGTGTCGTCCGCTGCCTACGGTTGCGGGACCGACCACACCAAGGGGGTAGGGGCGGTTTGACCTCACTGACTGACCTCGGCACGTCCGTCGCACCCGGTTCCCTCGCCGGAAGCCTGCGGAACGTCGCACGCCGGGCACGCGGTGCCCGCGGGGTGCACGCTGCCCCGCTGCCCGCGACCCGGACCCGGCCCGGCGCCGGGCGGCTCCCGCTGCTCGTGCTCGCCGACGTCGTCGCTGCGCTCCTCGCGGTGGCGGTGCTGGCGCTGACCGGTGGGCCCTTCGGGCTCCGGGTCGTCGTCGCGCTCGCCTCGACCTGGGTCGGCCTGCTCGCCGTGAGCCGCACCTACCAGGCCGGCCGCGTCGCCGTCGGCGCCACCGAGACCACCCGGCGCGTGCTGCGGGCCGGGGTCGCCCTGACGCTGGGCTGCCTGCTGCTCGCGCCCTTCACGGCGCTCCCCGACGGCTCGGCACTGCTGCTGGTCGCCGGCACCGCCAGCGCCGTGTCGCTGGCGCCGCGACTGGTGGCGCACGCCCGCGCCACCTCCTCGGACCACGCCGTCGGGCGACGGGTGCTGGTCGCCGCCAACCACCCCGACGACGCCGCCCAGGTCGTCGCGGAGCTGCGGCGCGACCGCTCGCACGCGTTCGAGCTCGTGGCCGTCTGCGTCGACGAGCCCGGCGAGGAGACCACGTTCGGCGTGCCCGTCACGACCGACGTACGCCGGCTCGCCGCGCACGCGACCGAGTGCGGCGCGGAGGCCGTCATCGCGATCCCGTCGCACGAGCTCGACGCCGCGACGCTGCGCCGGATCGGGTGGGAGCTCGAGCTCACCGGCACCCAGCTCTACGTCGGCACGCCGCTGCTCGACGTCGCCTGCGGCCGAGCCACCATGGCGCCCGTCGCCGGGCTCCGCATGCTGCACGTGGAGTCCCGGACCCGCCGGGTCTCCTGCCTGCTCGCCAAGGAGCTCCTCGAGCGTCCGCTCGCGGCGCTGATGCTGCTGGTGCTCGCGCCGGTCTTCGTCGCCGTCACGATCGCCGTACGCCGCGACACCCCAGGGCCGGCGTTGTACCGGCAGACCCGGATCGGTCGCGACGGCGTGGGCTTCACGATGCTGAAGTTCCGCACGATGACCACCGACGCCGACCGGATGCTGGCCGAGCTCAGCGAGCAGAACGAGTCCGACGGCAAGCTCTTCAAGATGCGTCAGGACCCCCGGATCACCAAGGTCGGCGCCGTGCTGCGCAAGTACTCCCTCGACGAGCTGCCGCAGCTCATCAACGTCGTGCTCGGCCACATGTCGCTCGTGGGGCCCCGGCCGGCGCTGCCCTCCGAGGTCGTCCGCTACGACTACGACGAGTGCCGCCGACTGGCGCTCAAGCCCGGCATCACCGGCCTCTGGCAGGTCTCCGGTCGCAGCGACCTCTCCTGGCAGGAGTCGGTCCGCCTCGACCTGAAGTACGTCGACAACTGGTCGCTCGCCCAGGACGTGGTGCTGCTCGCCCGCACCGCCAGCGCCGTCCTCTCCCACCGCGGCGCCTACTGATCTCATCCGCACCGGTGCTCGAGGTGCGGGCACAGCGAGCGGCGCCGGTGGTCGAGGCGCGAGCGGAGCGAGCCTTGAGACCTCCGTCGCCGGTGCAGGGCAGCGAGGTACGCCGGTCGAGCTCGTCGAGACCTGCCGACCCGGTTGGTTGCGGCCCTGCGTTCCCTCCGGGGCTTCGAGACTCGGGGCCGGGACGTCTCGCGCCTCAGCCACCGGCCGGGTCGCGGTCTCGAAGATCTTTACTTTCTTCTTTCCCCAGATGCCCTCAACCACGGCCTTCTCGGGCCGGGAGTGTCGGTGGCCGCTGCTTGAGTGGACCCATGACAGCCACCGCCGAGCACACCTTCCCGGGCGAGTCCCCGGTCGAGGTGCTGGCCCAGGCCCGGGACCGCCGGCGTGCGGCCCAGGTGGCGGAGGCCGAGCTGCTGCAGCTCGCCGTGGAGTGGGCGGTGCACCACCCCGCCGAGTCGCTGGCGGCCGCGGCCACCATCGAGCTCGACGGTGTCGACACCGGCATCCCGGTCGCCGGGGAGGGGGCGCCGTGGATCACCGAGTTCTGCGTCGCCGAGTGGGCCGCCTCGCTGGGGATGTCGACCGACGCGGGTCGGGCGTTCCTGGGTGAGGCGGTCGAGCTGCGCTACCGGCTGCCGAGGGTCTACCGCCGCGTCGTCAATGCTGAGCTGCCAGCCTGGCGGGCTCGCCACATCGCACAGAAGACCCAGGCCCTCAACCCCGAGGCCGCCGACTACGTCGACCGGCACGTCGCGCACGTGGCCCACAAGATCGGCCCCACCCAGACGATGAACCTCATCGACGAGGCGATCGCCCGCCACGACCCCGCCCTGGCCGCCGAACGCTTCCAGAAGGCGATCGACCACCGGGCGTTCAACATCCACCTCGGTCAGGCCTCGCTGGATGGCACCGTCGACGTGACCGGCGTCCTCGACGCCGCCGACGCGGTCGACCTCGAGCACGCCGTGGCCGACCTCGCCACCCAGCTGCGCCGGCTCGGCTCCGAGGAGTCCCTCGACGTCCGCCGCTCCCGGGCGGTGGGTGAGCTGGCCCGCGGCGCCCAGACGTTGGACCTGACCGGCGACCCAGCCGAGGAGGGTCCGCGGCGGTTGCACCGGCGGCCCGCACGCCGCCGCAGGGTCAGCCTGGTGATCCACCTCTCCGAGGACGCCGTCACCGGCCACGAGGGTTCTGCCCCGCTCGGGCGGGTCGAGGGGATCGGCTGCCCGATCACCAGCGAGCAGATCCGGACCTGGCTCACCGCCCCGGACGTGGACATCACCGTCAGGCCGGTGGTCGACCCGTCCGGCTGCGCCCCGGTGGGGGCCTACGAGGTGCCGGACCGGCTGGCCGACCTGGTCGACGACCGCGACCACCACTGCGTCTTCCCCTGGTGCACCCGCAAAGCACGCGGCTGCGACCACGACCACGTCATCCCAGACTCTGCTGGCGGGCCGACGTGCCGCTGCAACCTCGCCGCCCTGTGTCGCAAGCACCACCGGCTCAAGACCCACGGCGGCTGGACCCACACCCACGTCGACGACGGCACCTTCCTCTGGCGCAGCCCCCACGGCCACGCCTACCTCCGCGACGAGACCGGCACCCGTGACGTCACCCCCGACCCCGACGCCACCCGACGCCGCATCGTCGAGGCACACCGTCGGGTCGACCCGCCCGAGCAGTAGCTGCCCCGCCCCACACCCCGCCAGACGACGCTCGGCGGGGACACGGGCATGTCCGGTCACCGCGCCCTGCACCGGCTGCGGGGGTCTCGAGGCCCGCTCCGCTCGCAGCTCGACCGGTGCGGGGGGCTCAGCCGGCCTCGACGACGACCTCGACCTCGAAGCCCTCGGAGTTCTCGAGGTACAGCGCGGTGTGCTGCTCGCCCCCGGCGTGGGGGTAGCGGTCGGCGAAGAGCTCGTGCCAGCCGTGGCCGGAGGACTCCGCCCGCATCCGGTCCAGCAGCTCGCGCGACTCGCAGGTAAGCGCCAGGTGGTTGATCCCGGGACGGAGCCGGTCGTGGGGAGCGTCGACCTGGTCGGCCGACCGCTCGAGGAAGGCGTAGGTGCCGTCGGGGTGGACCCAGGAGCGGTCGCCGTCGGCCTCCCAGCCGAGCTCGCCGAGCAGCCAGGCCCACTCCCCCGCGGCGACCTGCGGGTCGCCGACCCACAGGTCGAAGTGGTGGATCGCCCGGCCCACGCCGGCGCTCACTCCGCGCTCATCCCGCGGTCACTCCCACTCGATGGTGCCGGGCGGCTTCGAGGTGATGTCGACGGTGACCCGGTTGACCTCGGAGACCTCGTTCGTGATGCGGGTGGAGATCCGCTCGAGGACGTCGTACGGCAGCCGCGCCCAGTCGGCGGTCATCGCGTCCTCGGAGGTCACCGGCCGCAGCACGACGGGGTGGCCGTAGGTGCGGTGGTCGCCCTGGACGCCCACCGAGCGGACGTCGGCGAGGAGCACGACGGGGAACTGCCAGATGTCGCGGTCGAGGCCGGCGCGGGTGAGCTCCTCGCGGGCGATGGCGTCGGCCTCGCGCAGGATGTCGAGTCGCTCGCGGGTGACCTCGCCGATGATGCGGATGCCGAGCCCCGGCCCCGGGAACGGGTGGCGCCAGACGATCTCGGACGGCAGCCCGAGCTGCTCGCCGACCAACCGCACCTCGTCCTTGAACAGGGTCCGCAGCGGCTCGACGAGCTCGAACTCCAGGTCGTCGGGAAGCCCGCCCACGTTGTGGTGGGACTTGATGTTGGAGGTGCCGGCACCGCCGCCCGACTCCACGACGTCGGGGTAGAGCGTGCCCTGCACGAGGAAGGCGACCTTCTCGCCCTTGTCGACGACCGCCGCGCCGAGCACGTCGGCCTCCGCGGCCTCGAAGACCCGGATGAACTCGCGGCCGATGACCTTCCGCTTCTCCTCGGGGTCGCTCACCCCGGCGAGCGCGTCGAGGAAACGCTTCTCGGCGTCCACGACGTGCAGGTCGACGCCGGTGGCGGCGACGAAGTCGCGCTCCACCTGCTCGGCCTCGCCCTTGCGGAGCAGGCCGTGGTCGACGAACACGCAGGTGAGCCGGTCGCCGATGGCCCGCTGCACCAGCGCCGCGGCCACCGCGGAGTCGACGCCGCCGGACAGGCCGCAGATCGCGTGGCCCTCGCCGATCTGCTCGCGGATCCGCTCGATCTGCTCCTCGACGATGTTGACCATGGTCCACGTCGGCCGGCAGCCGGCGATGTGGTGGAGGAAGTGCTCGAGCACCTTCTGGCCGTGCTCGGTGTGCATCACCTCGGGGTGCCACTGCACGCCCGCCATCCGCCGCTGGACGTCCTCGAACGCCGCCACCGGGGTCACGTCGGTCGAGGCGAGCACGGTGAAGCCGGCCGGGGCCGCGGTCACCGAGTCGCCGTGCGACATCCAGACGGAGTGCGCGGTCGGGATCTCGCTCAGCAGCGTGCCGGGCTCGACGACCGAGACCGGGGTGCGGCCGTATTCGCGGGCGCCGGTGTGGGCGACCTCGCCGCCCAGGCCCTGCGCCATGAGCTGGAATCCGTAGCACATGCCGAAGACCGGGACCCCGGCGTCGAACAGGCCCGGGTCCAGGGACGGGGCTCCCTCGGCGTACACCGACGACGGGCCGCCGGAGAGGACGATCGCCTTCGGCCTGCGCGCCAGCATCTCCTCGACCGGCATCGTGTGGGGCACGATCTCGGAGTAGACCCGCGCCTCGCGGACGCGGCGGGCGATGAGCTGGGCGTACTGGGCGCCGAAGTCGACGACGAGGACCAGGTCGTGCTCGGGGTGATCCATGCGCGAAGCCTAACGGCGCGGCCCCGGGGGTCGTGAACTGCGGACGTACGCCGGTCCGGTGCCCCCACGCTGCCCTGCACGCCCGAGCGCGGGCAGGGCGCGTGGAAATGCACCAGGGCCCGGCCGGGGAGGGAGGGTGGCCGGGCCCTGATCGTCCACGCTTCTGCTGGACAGAGCCTGGACCTTGGGACCCGGCTTGGGAGGGAGCGGTGCCGGGTCCGACCCCTCAACGAGACCCCGACCCGGGGGTTACGGGAGTGACGCAGGAATTTTCCGGAAGTTCCCGGGAGGTCTAGCTGACCCCCACGATCGGCAGCCGCAGCGCCCCCGGAGCCGCCTCCGGCACCGCCGGGGACCTCGGCGGGACGGGCGCCAGCGGCTCGTACGCCGAGCCCAGCGGCGGCCGCGGGTCGGCCTCGCCCTTGTTGGGCCAGTAGGCCATCGCCCGCTCGGCCTGGGCGGTGATCGTGAGCGACGGGTTGACCCCGAGGTTGGCCGAGATCGCCGAGCCGTCCACGACGTGCAGGCCCGGGTAGCCGTACATCCGCTGGTAGGGGTCGACGACCCCGGTCTCCGGGCTGTCGCCGATCGCGCAGCCGCCGATGAAGTGCGCGGTCAGCGGCCGGTTGAACGGCTCGCCGATAGAGCCGCCCTCGGTGCCGCCCATGATCCGCGCCATCCGGCGCACCGCGTCGTTCGCGGCCGGGATCCAGGTCGGGTTGGGCCTCCCGTGCCCCTGCCGCGACGACATCATCCAGCCGAACGGCGTCTTCTTCGGGAACGTCGTGATCGAGTTGTCGAGCGACTGCATGACCAGCGCGATGACGGTCCGCTCGCTCCAGTGCTTCACGTCGTAGAGCGCCCGGACGCTGGACTTCTTCCGCCACAGCTCGCCCAGCCAGGTCCGCCAGCGCGGCATCGGCCCGTCGCCGTCGGTGAGCACCGTCTGCATCAGCGAGAGCAGGTTGGAGCCCCGGCCGTAGCGGACCGGCTCGATGTGGGTGTGCTCGTCGGGATGGAACGACGAGGTGATCGCGACGCCCTCGGTGTAGTCGACCGACAGGTCGGGCGCGATCGCGCCGAGGATCGACTCGGAGTTGGTGCGGGTGAGGTAGCCGAGCCGGCCGGAGATGTCCGGCAGGTCCCCCTCCACCTTGAGCCGGTGAAGCAGCCGCTGGGTGCCGAGCGAGGCCGCCGAGAAGACGACGTGGTCGGCGGTGAACGTCTTGGTGGCGGTGCGTCGCGACAGCTTCGCCTTCGTCCAGCGGGCGTCGACGACGTACCCGCCTTCGTCCCGCGGCCGGACCCGGGTCACCGTGGTGAGCGGGTGGACCTGCGCGCCTTGCTTCTCGGCGAGGTAGAGGTAGTTCTTGACCAGGGTGTTCTTGGCGTTGTGGCGGCAGCCGGTCATGCACTCGCCGCAGTGGCGGCAGGGGCTGCGGTCGGGCCCCGCGCCGCCGAAGAACGGGTCCGGCACGGTGTCGCCCGGCTGCTGGCCGCCCTGGCCGAAGAACACGCCGACGGGGGTCGGGTGGAAGGTGTCCCCGACGCCCATCTCCTCGGCGACCTGCTTCATCACCTCGTCGCTGGGGGTGTGCCGGGGCTGCTGGACCACGCCGAGCATCCGCTTCGCCTGGTCGTAGTACGGAGCGAGCTCGCTGCGCCAGTCGCAGATGTGGGCCCACTGCGGGTCGGTGTAGAAGGCCGGCAGGGGCTCGTAGAGCGTGTTGGCGTACACCAGCGAGCCGCCGCCGACGCCCGCACCGGCCATGATCATGCAGTCGCGGACCATGTCGATGCGCTGGATGCCGTAGCAGCCCGCCTCGGGCAGGAACAGGAACTTGCGGACGTCCCACGACGTCTCCGGGTACGACGCGTCGTCAAACCGCGCCCCCGCCTCGAGGACGCCGACGCGGTAGCCCTTCTCCGTCAGCCGCAGTGCGGTGACCGAGCCGCCGAAGCCGGAGCCGATGACCAGGACGTCGTAGTGGACCGGGTCTCGCCGGTTGGGGGCCACGTTCACTTCCTTCCGATGCGGTGCAGGAACCGCAGCTGGGCCGTCATCACCTTCGCGTAGGTCTCGTCCGACATGCCGAGCATCGGCGCGAACCGCACCAGCCGCTGCGTCGCCACGGACTGCGACTCGGTGTAGCGGTGGATGCCCTCGCTGCCCTGGCGTCGGCCGAGGCCGGAGAGCCGCATGCCGCCCATGGGCGAGTCGATGCTGGCGAACGTGGCACCGAAGGCCTCGTTGACGTTGACCGTGCCGCAGCGGATCTCGCGGGCCAGCCGCCGGGCCCGCGACGTGTCGCGGCTGTAGATCGAGGCGTTGAGGCCGTACTCGCCGGCGTTGGCGCGGGCCACCGCGTCGGCCTCGTCGTGGAAGCGGTAGACGGCGATGACCGGGCCGAACGTCTCGTTGCCGAAGCAGGTCATCTCGGGGGTGACGCCCTCGAGGATGGTGGGCTCGTAGAAGTAGGGGCCGAGGTCGGGTCGCGCCTTGCCGCCCGCGAGCACCCGCGCCCCCTTGGCGACCGCGTCGTCGACGTGGGCGACGACCGTGTCGAGCTGGGCCTGCGAGATCAGCGACCCCATGTCGTTCTCCCAGCCCAGGGTGGCGCCGAGCGTCATGGCCTGGGTCCGGGAGACGAAGCGCTCGACGAACCGGTCGTAGACCTGGTCGGCGACGAAGAGCCGCTCCATCGACACGCACAGCTGCCCGGCGTTCGAGAACGACGCCCGCACGGCACCCTCGGCGGCGCGCTCGAGGTCGGCGTCGCGGAGCACCAGCATCGGGTTCTTGCCGCCGAGCTCGAGGGAGCAGCCGATCAGCCGGTCGGCGCACCGCTTGGCGACGGCCCGGCCGGTGCCGGTCGAGCCGGTGAAGCAGATGTAGTCGGCACGGTCGATGATCGACGTGCCGACCTGCGAGCCGGGGCCGGCGACGACCTGCCACAGGTCGGCGGGGAAGCCGGCCTGCTCCAGCAGCTCGGCGCCGAGCAGCGCGGACAGCATGGTCTGCGCGTCGGGCTTGGCGACGACGGCGTTGCCGGCCAGCAGCGCCGGCAGGCCGTCGCAGAGCGCCATGGTGAACGGGTAGTTCCAGGGCGAGATGATGCCGACGACGCCCTTGGGGATGCGGTTGAGCTCGACCCGGGTGAGGCCGGGCACGACGCCGATCTTGCGGTGGGTGTCGAGGTGCTCGTGGGCGGTGCGGCCGTAGTAGCGCGCGGTGAGGGCGACGTGGAGCGGCTCGTCGAACGCGTGCTTGCGGGCCTTGCCCGACTCCCACACGATCAGGTCGATGATCTCGTCCTGCCGGTCGAGGATCAGGTCGTGCAGCCGCAGCAGCATCGCCGCCCGCTCGTCGAGCGGGGTGCGGGCCCAGACCTCCTGCGCCCGGTGCGCGCGCTCGAAGGCACGGGCCACGTCGTCGTCGCTGGACTGGGGGATGTGGGCGAGCGGCTGCCCGTTGAGCGGCGAGCGGACCTCGATGCTCTCGCCGGTCGACGCGAGCACGCGTCGGGTGAGGCGGGCGACGTAGTCCGGCTCGAGGGCGTACGACGCGGCCGGGTCGTGCTCGGGGTCCGCGGGCCCGTCCAGGAGGGGGCCGCCGGGGGCGTTCTGCGCACTCATGTACCGAGAGTATGTGACGCCCGTCTCGCTATCTACCCTTCAGTAGCAAGTGAGAGGCTTGACACATCACCTTGAAATGTCAAGCGGGCCGAGGCAGCCACCGGCCGTGCCCCCGGCGTGCCGGGGCGCGGACGCTCCCGACCGGGGTTGCCGGGGCCCCGCACACTGGAGGCGTGCTCACCCGCGAGATGGCCCAGGCGCTGCGCGACGCCGGACTGGTCTGGACACCTGCCAGCGGCGACCGCTTCGTCGTGCCCGACCGCGACCTCGACGACGACGTCTTCGTCGTGAGCGAGATGGTCATCGAGTCCGTCGAGATCCCCAGCGGGGACCGGCTGCTGGCCTTCAACGGCACCACCGAGTGGGCGCTCGACAGCCTCGAGGCAGCCGAGGCCCTGTGGCTGCCGCGCGAGGACCAGCTGCGGCAGCTGCTCGGCGAGGCGTTCGTGTCGCTCGAGCACACCGGCCGGGAGCCGGAGGGGTACGCCGTCACCACGGCGGGGCCCGACGGGCCGGCCCGCCACGTCGACGTCACCGCCGAGGCGGCCTACGCCCGCGCCCTGCTCGCCCTGCTCGGCTGACGCGCGGCCGCGGTCAGCTGGCCACGCCGGCCGCGCGGGACTCCTCGAGACCGCGGGCCGCGAGCCGGTCGGCCCGCTCGTTGAACTCGTCGCCGGCGTGCCCCTTGACCCAGAACCACTCGACGGTGTGCCCGGCGCTCAGCTCGACGAGGCGCTGCCACAGGTCGACGTTCTTGACGGGCTCCTTGGCGGACGTCTTCCAGCCGTTGCGGGACCAGCCGGCCACCCACTTGGTGATGCCGTTGCGCACGTAGGTCGAGTCGGTGTGGATGTGCACGACCGACGGCCGCTTGAGCGCCTCCAGCGCGCGGATCGGAGCGGTGAGCTCCATCCGGTTGTTCGTGGTCGTGCCGGGGTCGCCGCCGCGGATCTCGAGCGTGTGCGAACCCTGTCGCAGCACCGCTCCCCAGCCGCCGGGTCCCGGGTTGGGGACGCAGGCCCCGTCGGTGTGGACGACGACCGGAGCCGTCTCACTCACTCGACGACGACCTCGACCCGCTGGAACTCCTTGACCTCGGTGTAGCCGGTGGTGGCCATCGACCGGCGCAGCGCGCCGATGAGGTTCATGGTCCCGTCGGCGACCCGCGAGGGGCCGAAGAGGATCTCCTCCATCGTGCCGACAGGTTCGAACGCGACCCGCTGGCCGCGCGGCAGGTCGGCGTGGTGCGCCTCCGTGCCCCAGTGGAAGCCGCGACCCGGCGCGTCGGAGGCGCGGGCGAACGGAGAGCCCACCATGACGGCGTCGGCACCGCAGGCGATCGCCTTGGCGATGTCGCCGGAGCGGCCGATCGAGCCGTCGGCGATGACGTGGACGTAGCGGCCGCCGGACTCGTCGAGGTAGTCGCGGCGCGCCGCGGCGACGTCCGCGACGGCGGACGCCATCGGCACCGCGACCCCGAGCACGGTGCGGGTGGTGTGGGCGGCGCCGCCGCCGAAACCGACCAGCACGCCGGCCGCGCCGGTCCGCATCAGGTGGAGCGCGGCCTGGTACGTCGCGCAGCCGCCGACGATGACCGGCACGTCGAGCTCGTAGATGAACTCCTTGAGGTTCAGCGGCTCGGCCTGGGAGGAGACGTGCTCGGCGGAGACGGTGGTGCCGCGGATGACGAACATGTCGACGCCCGCGTCGACGACCGCCTTCGCGAACTCCTTGGTGCGCTGGGGCGACAGCGAGCCCGCCACCGTCACGCCGGCCTCGCGGACCTGGCGGAGCCGCTCGGTGATCAGCTCGGCCTGGATGGGAGCGGAGTAGATCTCCTGCATCCGGCGGGTCGCCTCGGGACCCTCGAGGCCCGAGACCTCCTCCAGCAGCGACGTCGGGTCGTCGTACCGGGTCCAGAGCCCCTCGAGGTTGAGGACGCCGAGGCCGCCGAACCGGCCGAACGCGATCGCGGTCTCCGGCGACATCACGGAGTCCATCGGCGCGGCGATGACCGGCATCTCGAAGCGGTAGGCGTCGATCTGCCAGGCGACGCTGACCTCCTCGGGGTCGCGGGTGCGCCGCGAGGGCACGATCGCCACGTCGTCGAAGGAGTAGGCGCGTCGCGCCCGCTTGGCCCGTCCGATCTCGATCTCGGTCACCGGGCCACTCTAGTTGGCGGTCGCCGTCAACGAGCGGGCAGCAGGTCGAGCAGGTGGCGCGCCTGCGCCTCCGTGCTCCCCGGCGGGTTCCGCCGGAACCCGCCGGCCCCGGGCAGCAGCATCGCCAGCCAGAAGCTGGCGTGGAGCCGCCGGCAGGCCAGCAGCCGCTCCTGCTCCCCCGCCGGCACCCCGACCGCGGCGGCCACCGCGGCGGGATCCGCCAGGCCCGGCAGCCGCAGCGCCACGTGCTCGACGAGGTCGGCGAGCTCGAAGGCGCGGTCGGACAGCCCGGAGTCCTCGAAGTCCAGCAGCCTGACGCGCTCGCCGTCCCACATCAGGTTGGCCGGGTTGCCGTCAGCGCGCGACAGCACCGGTCCTGCGCCTGCTGCCAGCGCCTCGTCGGGGGCGGCCAGCCACTCGCCGGCGGCAGCCACCGCCTCCGCGACCAGGGCGGGCTCGCGGCACCCGGTCAGGTCGGCGCCGGCAGCGTCCTCCAGCCACCCGGTGACGGAGCCGGGGAAGTCGGCCGGGCCGTGGACGCGCTCGCCGAGGTGGGCGACGGCCGCCACGGGCACGGCGTACAGCCGGGCGAGCGCGTCGCCCACGGCGTCGAGCTGCCGGGGCGTGAGGGACTCCGCGCCGAGCGGCTCGCCGGGGATCCGCGACATCACCACGGCGGGCCGACCCTCGACCTCGAGCCGGTCGATCGGTTCGGGAGCCAGTCCTCGGGCGTGCTCGTGAAGCAGCGCGAGCACATCCCACTCGCGGTCGGGCTCGCCGCGGTCCCAGGAGCTGAAGACCTTGGTGACGCGGTCCCCGTCGTAGCGCAGGTCGTGCGTGTGCTGACCCCCGGGCACCCGCTCAGCGCCCGTTGTAGTTGGGCGCCTCGACCGTCATCTGCACGTCGTGCGGGTGGCTCTCCTTCAGCGACGCCGAGGTGATCCGGATGAACCGGCCCTTGTCCTGCAGCTCCGGCACGGTGCGGGCGCCGACGTAGAACATCGACTGCTGCAGGCCACCGACGAGCTGATGGGCGACGGCGGCGAGCGGGCCGCGGTAGGCGACCTGGCCCTCGATGCCCTCGGGGACGATCTTGTCGTCGCTGGTGACCTCCGCCTGGAAGTAGCGGTCCTTCGAGTAGGACTTCTTGCCGCGGCTCGACATCGCGCCGAGCGAGCCCATGCCGCGGTAGGCCTTGTACTGCTTGCCGTTGACGAAGACCAGCTCGCCGGGCGACTCCTCGCAGCCGGCGAGGAGGGAGCCGATCATCACGGAGTCGGCGCCGGCGACCAGCGCCTTGGCGATGTCGCCGGACTGCTGCAGGCCGCCGTCGGCGATCACCGGGACCCCGGCCGGCCGGCAGGCCAGCGAGGCCTCGTAGACGGCCGTCACCTGCGGCACGCCGCAGCCGGTGACGACGCGGGTGGTGCAGATCGAGCCGGGGCCGAAGCCGACCTTCACGGCGTCGGCGCCGGCGTCGACGAACGCCTGCGCCCCCTCGCGGGTGGCGACGTTGCCGCCGATGACCTGCACGTGGCGGGTCGCCGGGTCGGTCTTGAGGCGCTTGACCATGTCGAGCAGCATCCGCACATGGCCATGGGCGGTGTCGGCGACGAGCACGTCGACGCCGGCGTCGACCAGCGTCGTGGCGCGCTCCCAGGCGTCGCCGAAGTAGCCGATCGCGGCGCCGACCATGAGCCGGCCGTCGGCGTCCTTGGAGGCGTCGGGGAACTGCTCGGACTTCACGAAGTCCTTGACCGTGATGAGGCCCGCGAGGCGGCCCTCGTCGTCGATCAGCGGCAGCCGCTCGCGCTTGTGCTGGCGCAGCAGCGCGGCCGCGTCGTCGCGGGAGATGCCGACCGGGCCGGTGACCAGCGGCGGCCGGGTCATCACCTCGTCGACCTTGGTGGTGGCCCAGTCGGCGACGGGGGTGAACCGCAGATCGCGGTTGGTGATGATGCCGAGCAGGCGGTTGTCGGCGTCGACGACGGGCAGGCCGGAGACGCGGTACTCGCCGCAGATCCGGTCCAGCTCCTCCAGCGTCGCGTCCGGGCCGATGGTGACCGGGTTGGAGATGATGCCCGTCTGGGTCCGCTTCACCAGGTCGACCTGGTAGGCCTGGTCCTGGGTCGACAGGTTGCGGTGGAGCACGCCGACGCCACCCTGCCGGGCCATCGCGATGGCCATCCGCGACTCGGTGACGGTGTCCATGGCGGCGCTGATCAGCGGCACCTTGAGCGAGATCTCGCGGGTCAGCCGCGAGGTCGTGTCGATCTCGTCCGGGGCGAGGTCGGACTGCCCGGGGAGCAGCAGGACGTCGTCGTAGGTGAGGCCGAGGGCGGCGAACTTGTCGGGGACTCCGGGGTCGGACATGGGGTCCTCTCGGGCGAGCGGCGGCGGGGCCTTCATCGTACGGCCCGCGCCTCCGCCGCCCGCAGCCCGGCTCAGTCCTGCGCAGCCGGTCGCAGCGGACGCAGGTCCCGCACCGGCACCCGCACCGTCAGCACGTCGGCGGACATCCGGATCCGGCCGCGCAGGCCCGCGCCCAGCACCATCGGCAGCACCGCCTGGTTGTCGGCGCGGGTCGTCAGCACGATCTCGGCCGCACCGCGGGCGGTCGCCAGCCGCGCCACCTCCACCAGCAGCCGGGTGCCGATCCCCCGCCGCTGCCAGGCCGGGTCGACCCGCAGCGTGACGGGGTGGACCCCCTCGTCCCCGGTCCCGGGCCGCAGGACCGCCAGCCCCACGGAGGTGCCGTCGACGACCGCGGTGACCGCGTCGTCGGAGGCGACGTACTCCGGGGTGGCCCCGGCGCCGAGCCGTCGGCCGGGCGCCACGGCGACGGCCTCGGCCCGACCGCGCTCGAGCACGTCGGTGACGAGGTCGGCCATCGCGGCGCCGCGGGCGTGCTCGGTCGCGGTGAACGGCGCCGTACGGCGCACCTGCACCTGCACCTCGCCGACCGTCATGTCCATGACGTCCTGCACCGGCGCCCGGGAGACGTCGGCCGGGTCCGCCTCCGCGTCGAAGAGCCGGGCGACGACCTCCGGGAAGGAGGCCGGCTGGGCCAGGACCTCGCGTGCCGCCTGCACGTAGCGGGTGGGCTGATCCGTCAGCGCCGCCTCGGTGCACGGCGCCGCGCTGACGGACCGGCCGCCGGACCGCCCCAGCAGCTCGGCGATCTCGGCCGGCCCCCAGCCCTCCGGCGACTGCAGCACCAGCTCGTCGGTGACCGTCTCGATGCCCGGGAAGATCTGCAGTCCCAGGATGTTCACGCCCGCGTCGCCGCACTCCTTCGCCAGCGCCGCCAGGGCGCCCGGCCGGTCCGGCAGCGCCGTCCTCACTCGCCACAGCATGTCGGGTCCCCCACTCTCGCCGCACTTCGCGTTCTCCGTGGAAGGAGCGTGCACCGTGGGCGTTGCGCGGCCGGGTCGCCCGTGTTTCGCAGGTGAAAACTTGCGACCGGGAGGCAACCGATCGACGCTTCGGTGCGTCGATGGAGCATGAGGACTCGGGGACCCCGTGGGGGGACACATGAGGCGTGACGAGGAGTCGTTCACGCAGTTCGCTGCCGCCTCTCACGACCGGTTGCGCCGCACGGCCTACCTGATGTGCGGCGACTGGGACCGCGCCGCCGACCACGTGCAGGAGGGACTCGTGCGGGTCTACGTCGCCTGGCCACGCCTGTCGCGCCAGGGTGCCGAGCTCGCCTACGCCCGCAAGGCGGTGGTCAGCGCGTTCCTCGACTCCCGCCGACGGCGGTCGAGCACCGAGGTGCCGGTGTCCGAGCACCCGGAGGGTGCGGGCGCGCACGAGGACCCGACGCACCACCTGGCCGACCGTGACGCCCTGATGCGCGCGCTGGCGCAGCTCCCCGAGCGGCAGCGCGCCTGCGTGGTGCTGCGCTTCTTCGACGACCTCGACGTCCACCAGACCGCCGTGGCGATGGGCTGCTCGGAGGGCACCGTCAAGAGCACCACCTCACGGGCACTGGCCGGGCTGCGGTCCATCTTCGAGAAGGCGGCGCGCGACGAGCTCGTCGACTCCATCCCACGCGACGAGAGGAGCCTGCCGTGGGTCACGACCTGAGCAGCCTGCTGCGCGAGGCCGCAGCACAGCCGACCAGCGAGGTCGCCTCCGACGTCGTCGAGGTGGTGCGGCTCGGCCGGGCGCGCGTACGCCGCCGCCGCCGCACCGTCGCCGTCTCCGTCTGCGCGGCCGCGGTGGCCGTCGCCACGACGGTCTCCGTGCTCGCGTCGGGCGCCGGCCTCGGCCGGATCGACCCCGCCGAGCAGCGGCTCGAGCCGGTCGGCCCGGTGGTCTCCCCCGACGACGCCGTGCCCGGCAGGGCCGGGCGCGACTGGACGCAGCTGGCCACGTGGACCAACGACAACCTCAACCGCGCCAACGGGCAGTACCTCTCCGGCGTCACCCCCGATGGCATGGCGCTCATCAAGGACGGCCCGCACGGCATCCGCAACCTGGTCCGTTGGGGGCTGCTCCAGCCCCGCAGCGGCGCGGTCTCGTGGCTGCCGGGCACGCCGCGCAACGACCTCGAGCGCCCCCTGCTGATCGAGGACCACCGGATCGTCTTCTACGGCAGCGTCGGCCGGGAGGCTGCGGTGATCGTCTTCGACCGCGACGCGGTCACGTGGTCGGATCCGCTGCCGCTCGGCATGAGCGCGATGGAGGTCAGCCAGGCCCAGCTCGGCGCCGACGACCGCGTCTACTTCGTGGAGGACGACGGGTCCTACGGAGGGCGGCTGTGGTCGCGCTCGCTCAACCCCGGCGACGAGCCTCGCGACGAGGGCCTGAACGTGGGCGAGCTGGTGGCCCAGGGCGACCTCCTCGTCTGGACGAAGGTCACCAACGACCCCAACGACCAGGTCACGATCCGCGACCTGGTCACGGGTGAGGAGCGCACCTTCGACCCGCAGTCGGGCGACCGGTGCAACCAGCTCTCGCTGCAGGTGGCCGGCGAGCACCTCGTGCTGGGCCAGTACTGCGGCACCACCAACGGCGGTCGCACCCCCGTCCGTGACGACCGGGTCCAGGTCGTCGACCTCGAGGGCGACCCCGTCGTCACGGTCCGTGGTCACGGCGTCGAGGCCGGGACGGCGTCGGCCGACGGGGTCGTGGTCACCGCCTACGGCTCGATCGACGACCCCGATGGGACGACCTACCTCTGGCACTTCGAGCGCGGCGAGCTGCTCGAGCTCGCCGACTCGAGGTCCAACTACTCGTGGACGTGGCTGCCCGACCACTCGGTCCTGACCTGGACCGAGGCCACCAACGGCCGGCGCGGCGCCGCCCAGGTCATCGCCACACTCGAGTGACCCGGAAATCACATCGACCCGTCGTCAGTTGACGACGGGTCGATGTGGAAGGGGTGGATCAGTGGCCGTGGCCGTGACCGTGGCCGTGACCGGCGCCGGCCGCGGCCTCCTCCTCCTCGGGCTTGTCGACGACCAGGGTCTCGGTCGTGAGCAGCATGCCCGCGATCGAGGTGGCGTTGACCAGCGCGGAGCGGGTCACCTTGACCGGGTCGATGACGCCCTGGGCGATCAGGTCGCCGTACTCGCCGGTGGCGGCGTTGTAGCCGGTGCCGGCGCCCGCGTCGCGGACCTTGGCGACCACGACGTGGCCGTTCTCGCCGCCGTTCTCCGCGATCCAGCGCAGCGGCTGGTCGGCGGCCTTCCGGACGATGCGGGCACCGACGGCCTCGTCACCGGTGAGGCCGAGGTCGTCGTCGAGCACGGAGACCGCGTGGATGATCGCGGAGCCACCGCCGGCGACGATGCCCTCCTCGATCGCGGCGCGCGTCGCGGAGACGGCGTCCTCGATGCGGTGCTTCTTCTCCTTGAGCTCCACCTCGGTGGCGGCGCCGACCTTGATGACGCACACGCCGCCGGCCAGCTTCGCGAGGCGCTCCTGGAGCTTCTCGCGGTCCCAGTCGGAGTCGGTGGACTCGATCTCGGCCTTGATCTGGTTGACGCGGGCCTCGACGTCCTTCGCCTCGCCGGCACCGTCGACGATCGTGGTGTTGTCCTTGGTGACCACGACGCGGCGGGCCTGGCCCAGCACCTCGAGGCCGACCTGGTCGAGCTTGAGCCCGACCTCGGGGGCCACGACCTGGCCGCCGGTGAGGGTCGCGATGTCCTGCATCATCGCCTTGCGGCGGTCACCGAAGGCCGGCGACTTCACCGCGACGGCGTTGAAGGTGCCGCGGATCTTGTTGACGACCAGGGTCGAGAGCGCCTCGCCCTCGACGTCCTCGGCGAGGATGAACAGCGGCTTGCCCGCGGCCATGACCTTCTCGAGCAGCGGCAGCATGTCGGCGATCGCCGAGATCTTGCCCTGGTGGAGCAGGATGTACGGGTCGTCGAGGACGGCCTCCATGCGCTCCGGGTCGGTCACGAAGTACGCCGAGATGTAGCCCTTGTCGAACTGCATGCCCTCGGTGAACTCGAGCTCGGTGCCCATGGTGTTGGACTCCTCGACCGTGATCACGCCGTCCTTGCCGACCTTGTCGAAGGACTCGGCGAGCAGCTCGCCGATGTGGCTGTCACGGCTCGAGATCGTGGCGACCGAGGCCATGTCGGACTTGGTCTCGATCTCGCGGGCCGCCTCGCGCAGCGCGTCGCCGACGGCCTCGGCCGCGGCGTCCATGCCCCGCTTGAGGCCCATCGGGTTGGCGCCGGCCGCGACGGCGCGCAGGCCCTCGTGGACCATCGCCTGGGCGAGCACGGTGGCCGTGGTGGTGCCGTCACCCGCGACGTCGTTCGTCTTGGTGGCGACCTCCTTGGTCAGCTGGGCGCCGAGGTTCTCGAACGGGTCGTCGAGCTCGACCTCACGAGCGACGGTCACGCCGTCGTTGGTGATGGTCGGCGCGCCCCACTTCTTGTCCAGCACGACGTAGCGGCCCTTGGGGCCGAGCGTCACCTTGACGGTGTCGGCGAGGGCGTCGACGCCCCGCTCGAGCGCCCGGCGGGCGTTCTCGTCGAACTCCAGGATCTTGGGCACTGCTTACTCCTTAGAGACAAAAGACCTGACGTGCCTGGCGCCCGGCTGGCAAGGCGCCGCCGCGAAGTCGACCTGTGGAGCGGAGCGGTCGTCGAGCGGCGGCAACGCTGCCAGCCGGGATGCCAGGTGCGTCAGGAGACGACGGCCAGGACGTCGCGGGCAGAGAGGATGAGGTACTCCTCACCGGCGTACTTGACCTCGGTGCCGCCGTACTTGCTGTAGATGACCTTGTCGCCCACGGCCACGTCGAGCGGCACGCGGTTGCCGTTGTCGTCGATCCGACCCGGACCGATGGCCAGGACCTCGCCCTCCTGGGGCTTCTCCTTGGCGGTGTCCGGGATGACCAGGCCCGAGGCCGTGGTCTGCTCGGCGTCGAGCGGCTTGACGACGATCCGGTCCTCGAGGGGCTTGATGTTGACCGACACTGTGTCGACCTCCACTTTCGATCTGACGTAGGTGCGGGGGCTCCCCGGCGGGTCGCCCCCCGACGTAGGGGCCTGCGGTGAGGTACGCCGTCGCGGGTGTCGTACGTCGTCGCAAGCGCTGGCACCCTCAGGGCGAGAGTGCCAGATCAGACGTTAGCACTCCCCCTGATCGAGTGCCAGAGAGACTCCCACCGGCCCAGACGGGGCGCCGCTGCACGCCCCGTCCGGCCGGCCCCGGGCCCCCGCCCCGGACCCCTGTCTCAGGACCCGACCTGGGGCAGCGCCAGCCACTCCTCCCAGGTCAGGTCGCGCCCGACGTACCGGGGGGCCTCGAGCGGCCACTCCTCGGCGACCCAGCGCGGCACCAGCTCGGCGAGGGCCGCCTCGAGGTCGGTGCCGACGCACTCGTCGACCACCCACCAGGAGATGTCGGCGTCGGCGCCGGGCCGGTCGGTGGGGTCGATGTAGACGCAGCCCAGCAGGGCGGTCTCGTCGGCGTCGAAGAGCGCGTAGTTGAAGGAGGCGTTCACGGCCATGTCGTCGGCGTGGTGCTGCAGGTCCTCGCGGTCCTGCTCGTGGGTCATGTGGGCGGGCGGCCACCCCCACGCCTGTCCGTAGATGCTCCAGAGCCGCTCGCGCGACCCCATGACGGCGACCATGTCGAGGTCGACGTCGTCGGCGCGGATCGGTCGGAGGTGGTGGCCGAAGGCGACCGGCACCCGGGTGGGGTGCACGAAGTCGGCGGGCAGCCAGGTCGACGTGGAGGCGGGCATCTCGAGGCCTTTCGGGAGGAGTGGCTCACCGCGGCGCGGCTGAGGAGGACTGCCGCGCCGCGGTGGATCAGGGGTGGGGACCGGGCCGTCTCAGCGGCCGCGGCGGCTGAGGCCGATAGCGACCGCGGTCAGCCAGAGCGGCCCGGTCATGCCGGCCATGTACTGCATGGGGCTGACGAGGAACAGCGCGGACAGGCCACCGAGCACCAGGCTGGTCCAGCCGATCCAGCGCGGGTAGGCACCCTGCCGGAACGAGGCGTGTGCGAGGGCCAGCGCGGTCAGGCCCGCCCCGCCCCAGATCCACGGCACGGTGCCGACCCAGTGGCCGAAGAAGGCCATCGTCTCCGGCACGAAGGCGTAGTCGCCGGCGGCGAAGGCGAACGCGAACTCGGTGGTCAGGCCCGCCCCCATCAGCTGGGCGACGGCCACCAGGCCGAGGCCGCCGGCCGCGATGCCGGGCAGCAGGCTGTCGCCGCCCACGCGGTGCCGGAGCTGGCGGTGCAGGCCGGCGGCGAAGACGACCATCAGGGCGCAGGACAGCATGGTGGAGACGTGGAAGAGCAGGATCTGCGGGACCTGCTCGGCGAGCCGGTCGGCGATCGCCTCGGGGTCCCCCTGCACGTCGGAGGCGTAGACCGCGTCGGTCAGGCTGCTGCCGACGATCGAGAGGATGCCGGCGACGCCGGCGCCGACACCGGCCAGGGCCCAGCCGCGGCCATGGCGGTGCGGGGTGCCGGTGCGGCCGCCGGTCTGGTCGCCGGTCTGGTCGAGGGTGGTGCTCACGGGGTCATCTCCTGGGGTCGGGACTGCGGCGTACGTCGCCGCGACCCAACCCTCGGGCCCCGGGACCCGGCCCACCACGGACAGTGCGAGGTGTGCGACTGGTGTGCGGCCGGCGTGCGGCTCCGGAGAAGCCGGCCTCAGACCGCTGCGGCGCCGGCCGCCAGCGCGACCGCAGCCTCGGGCGCGAGGCCACGGCCGTGGTCGAGGGCGTCGTCGTACCGGTCCTCGCCGAGGTGGCCCCGGGCCTCCTCGGCCGCGGCGGCGATGGCGGCGGGGTCCGGGTGGTAGTAGCCGTAGCCCGCCGTGCCGACGACCTCGCGGATGCCCTGCGCGGCACCGAGCAGGATCGGCACCCGGGCGTGGGTGCCCTCGGCAGCCTCCAGCACCGCCATCGCGTCGAGGAAGTAGGCGAGGTTGGCCTGGTCCCCGGTCTCGAGCGAGAGCCGCATGCCCTCGTCGAGGTGGCGCCGGGCGTGCTCGTGCTGCTGCCGGCCGAGCTCGAGCTGCGAGAGGTTGTAGAGGGCGATGTACGCCGTCAGCCGGTCGCCGCGCCGCCGGGCCGAGGCGAGGCCCTGCTCGAGGTGGCCGACCGCGGAGTCGGCGTCGCCCTCGAGCAGGTCGACGGTGCCGAGCCAGATGCGGGCGAGCGCGAGGGTCCAGTCCCCCACCTCGCCCGCGGCCTCGCCGAGCGGGATGGCGCGCTCGAAGCAGTCGCGGGCCTCGGCGAGCTCGCCGGCCGCGAGCGCAGCGGCCCCGGTCCCGGCGACCGCGTTGACGGCCGCCTCGAGGTCGTCGCCGGTGTGCGCGGTGGCGTCTGCCCACCAGTGGCGGGCCGCCGGGAGGTCGTCCATCGCGAAGCTCATGGTGGCCGCGGCGAGCGCCGCCCGCGCCCGCACCTCCTCGGGCGGCCCCTGCGCCATCGCCGCCTCGCTGATCCGCCGGCCGTGGGCGTGGTGGCCGCGCAGCCACCAGTAGAGCCACAGCGCCCAGGCCAGCCGCGCCGCCGTCTCGACGTCGCCGGTGGCGAGGCAGTGCTCGGCCGCAGCGGTGAGGTTGGGGTGCTCGAGGTCGATGCGGCCCAGGGCCGCGACCTGGTCGCCGTCGCGGTAGTGCGGCGCCGCCTCCTCGGCGAGAGCGAGGAAGTGGCGGGCGTGGGCCGACGCCGTCTCGCGGTCCTCGCCCGCCTCCTCGAGGCGGTCGCGGGCGTACTGCGCCACGGGCTCGAGGAGCCGGTGGCGTCGCGGGCCGGGCGCCTCGACGTTGACCACCAGCGACTGCTCGACCAGCGCCTCGAGCACGCAGAGGACGTCTGCGTCGCCGGGGTCGCCGAGGCCGCCGAGGAGGTCCACGACCTGCTCGACGTCGTCGAGCCGGAAGCCTCCCCGGAAGACGGAGAGGATCCGCAGCAGCTTCTGCTCGTCCCGGAGGAGCAGGTCGTAGCTCCAGTCGAGGGTCGCGCGCATGGTCCTCTGCCGCGCGGGGTGGTCCCGCCCGCCCGCGAGCAGGGCGGTGTCGAGCCGGTCGAGCAACGACGCCGGGTCGAGCAGCCGGCACCGGGCGGCGACGAGCTCCATCGCCAGCGGGATGCCCTCGAGCCTGCGGCAGATCTCGGACACGACCGGCAGCTGCCGACTGCCCTGGCCCCAGCCGGGGCTCACCGCCGAGGCGCGCTCGAGCAGCAGCGTCAGCGCGGGTGCGGCGTGGTCGTTGTCGCCCGCCGGCACGGCCAGCGGCTCGACCGGCACCTCGACCTCGCCGCGGACCCGCAGCGGGGCCCGGCTGGTGGCGAGCACCGTCAGGCACGGGACCGCCTCGACGAGGGCGGCCACCCGGGGCGCGACCCCCAGCAGGTGCTCGACGTTGTCGAGGACCAGCAGCAGCTCCTGCCCCTGGAGGTGGGCGGCGAGGGCCGCCACGAGGTCGGCGTCCGGGCCGGGCGCGGCGTCGACCGCCTCGGCGATGGCCGGCAGCACCGCCTCGACGTCCAGCAGCGGCGCCAGCTCGACGTACGCCACGCCGCCGGCGCGGCGGGCGGCCACCTCGGTCGCCGCGGCGAGGGCGAGCCGGGTCTTGCCGACGCCGCCGACGCCGGTCAGCGTCACGAGCCGCTCGCGCTCGACGAGCGTCCGCAGCCGGGCGAGGTCGTCGGTGCGCCCCACGAGGGGCGTGGCCGGCACCGGGAGAACGGCGCCACGGAGCTCGGGGGCCGGCCCGGCCGCCGCGGCACGCGTCGCGCGGGCGCGACCGGGCACCGCGGCGAGCAGCGCGGCGCGTTCTGCCTCGTCGGCCCCGAGGGCGTCGGCGAGACAGCGCACGGTGTGGGGGTAGGGCCGGGTGCGGGTGCCGCGCTCGAGCGCGCTGACGGCGTGGCTGCTGAGCGAGGCACGCTCCGCGAGCTTCTCCTGGCTGAGGCCCGCGGCCTCCCGGAGCCGGCGCAGGACGGCGCCGAAGGAGTCCTGTCCTGCCACCCCTCCTCCTCCCGGTCGGGGAGGAGTCTACGGCGGCTGGGACACTCGTGGGATGGACCTCGAGGCGTTCCGGTGGCTGCTGACCGAGCCCGGGCAGGAGCTCCTCGCCCGCGCCGCCGAGGCCCCGGAGGACCCGCTGCGGGCGCAGACCGAGCTGCGGCGCCACGCCTCCGCCGAGCACGCCGCCGCGGCGCTCACCCAGGCCTCGCTCCGACGCCGGGCCGAGCCCAAGTTCGGCGACCTCGCGCCCCGGATGTACTTCACCCCCGACGGCCTCGAGCAGGCCACCCGGCTGCCGGTGGCCCGCCACCGCGCGGCACGGCTCGCCGCCGCGTCGACGCAGACGCTCATCGACCTCGGCTGCGGCATCGGCGGCGACCTCGTGGCCGCCGCCGAGGTGGGCATCGTCTGCGCCGGCGTGGACCTCGACCCGGTGCGGGTGGCGGTCGCCGAGGCGAACCTGGCCGCGCTCGACCTGTCGGGGGCCGTGCAGGTCGCGGACGCCACCACGATCGACACCTCGCCGTTCTCGGTCGCCTTCGTCGACCCGGCCCGGCGCAGCAGCCGCGGCCGCAGCTTCGAGGTCTCGGACTGGACGCCGCCGTGGTCCTTCGTCGAGCAGCTGATGCGGCGCGACGCCGTCGTCAAGGCCGCCCCGGGCATCCCCCACGACCTCGTCCCCGCAGGCGTCGAGGCGGAGTGGGTCAGCGACCACGGCGAGGTGAAGGAGGCCGTGCTGTGGTCCGGCCGGCTGGCCACCACCGACCGGCGCGCCACCGTCATCGGGCGCGGCGGCCTCGCCACCCTCACCGACGAGGACGACCCGGGCGCCGGCGTGCGGGCCGTGGGCGACTACCTCTACGAGCCCGACGGGGCGGTGATCCGCGCCGGCCTGGTGACCGCCGTCGCGGCCGGCGTCGACGGCGGCCTCGTCGACGAGCACATCGCCTACGTCACCGGGGACGAGGCGTTCCATACGCCGTTCGCCCGCGGCTACCGGGTGCTGGAGACGCTCCCCTACCGCGAGAAGGCGCTGAAGGCCGCGCTGCGCGAGCGCGGCATCGGCCGGCTCACCATCAAGAAGCGCGGCGTCGACGTCGTCCCCGACCAGCTCCGCAAGCGGCTCGACCTCCACGGGGAGGGCGAGGCCACGATCGTGCTCACCCGGGCCGCCGGGCACGGCACGGCGCTGCTGGTCGAACCGTTCTGACCCGCCCACCCCCGAGTCGCGGGCGGGTCAGCCGGTCAGCCTGCGGCGGCTCCGGAGAGGCCGTCCTCGAGGTCCCCCCGCGCCTCCGCGGGGGTGGCCGGGGTGGCCGGGGTGGCCGACCCGGCGAGGTGGACCCGCGCCAGCGGATGCCCCCTGAGCGGCTCGGCCAGCAGCGCCCAGACCTCGTCCACGAGGCCCTCGGGCGCGGCACGGCGGGCCAGTACCTGGGTCAGCCAGTCGCGCACCTCGACCATGATCGTCTCGTCGCCCGTCACCAGCGCCGCCATCAGGCAGCCGACGAGGTGCTCGAGGTGGCCGGGGAAGTCCGTCCACCAGTCCGGCTCCGCCCCGTCCGCGACGTGCTGCCGCGCGACCGCGCGGACGACGTACGGCGTGATCTCGTTGCGGTACTCGTGGATCCACGCCGCCTCGAGGTCGCCCGGACCGGGCTCGGGCGCCGGGACCGGCCTGAGCCGCGGGGGCAGCGCCTCCAGCATGGAGACCACGTCGTCGACGCTCTCGGCGTACGCCGTGGCGCCCAGCGCGGTGGCCCGGCGGGCGTCGCCGCCGAACGCCTGGCCACCGACGACGACCGGGATGCCCACGGCCCGGATGTTGTGGAAGAGCGACTTCTGGCGGCCCAGCGACGAGGTCAGCGAGACGCTGAACAGCACCGCCCGCGGCTTGAGCACCAGCACCTGCCGCAGCAGCTCGGAGGGCTCGGGGTCGCTGCCCACGAAGGTGACGCGGTAGCCGGCCCAGCCCAGCGCCTCGGCCACCACCAGGGCGGCGAGCTCGTGGCGCTCGCCCTCGGCGCAGGAGACCAGGACCAGCGGGCTGTCGGCCGGCGGCTCGGGCGAGAAGGAGCCCAGCCAGTGCACCAGGCCCTCGTTGATGTCGGTGGCGCGGTGCTCCTGCCGCGACGACCAGGTGCCGTCGAGCCACAGCTCGCCGATGCGCGCCTGGGCGGGGACCACGAGACGGTCGATGATCTGCACGGCGCCGACACCCCGCTCGTGCAGGTCCCGGACGATGCCCAGCGCGGCCGGACGGTCCGCGGCCTCCAGCGCCTCCCAGTAGGCGTCCCAGGCCTCGGCCGGCAGGTCGCCGGCCGGCTCGTCGTGGAGATGGGTCTCGCGCATGTCCCCCGTCCCTCGTCCGCGGCTGCTCCCCGTGCACGCCGTCGCCGGTCTCGTACCCCCGTGGCGAGCAGTTGAACCCTTGCCGGCGTAATTTGATGCGCGGTGCAACCATCCGGGGGCGGCACCGTGTGTGAGGGGTGTGGACAGCACGATGCAGGCGGGGGAAGCCACGCTCACGGACTTCGAGTCGTGGCTCGTGGCCCGCGAGGGCGCGCTCCAGCGCACGGCCCACCTGCTCGCCGGCGACCCGCACTCGGCACAGGACCTGGTCCAGACGACCCTCACCAAGCTCTACCTCGCCTGGGACCGGATCGCGGACCGCGATCGCGTCGACGCCTACGCCCGCAGGATCCTCGTCAACGAGCACCGCAGCACCTGGCGACGCGCCTTCCGGCGCCGTGAGGTGGTGACCGACGAGGTCCCCGACCGCGCGACCCCGATGACCGGGTACGACGGGACCCGCGAGGCGGTGTGGCAGGTCGTGGCCGCGCTCCCCCCGCGACAGCGGGCCGTCATCGTGCTGCGCTACTACGAGGACCTCACCGAGGCGCAGACCGCCGACCTGCTCGGGATCTCCGTCGGCACCGTGAAGTCCCAGGCCCACCGGGCGCTGGCCACGCTCCGCGAGCTCGCCAGCCTGCACGAGCTCGACCACCGCGCCGTCACGGCCCGGGAGGAGGACCGATGAGCACGCCGAACGACACCGAGGACCTGCTGCGCGACGCGCTGCACGCGCAGGCCGACCGCACCACCTACGAGCCGACCCGGGCGGCCGACGTGGCCAGCCGGGCCCGGTTCGCACAGCGCCGGCAGAACCGGGGCCGGCTCCTCGTGGCCGCCGCTGCTGCGGCTGCCATCGCCCTGCCCGTCGGCGCCATCCTCGCCGACCGCCCCGCAACGGCACCCGCACCCGCTGAACCGCCCGGGAAGCCGGTGACGCTCCGTCTCGACAGCGCAGCCGAGCTCCCGCAGGGCGCTCCCCCGGCCGTCGACCACGCCTTCGGCGGCACCTACGTGTTCGCCGACGGCGACACCGTCGAGCTGCCCGTCGGCGGTGGACCGATCCGCGACGCCGCCCCCTACCTCGACGGTGTCCTGGTCGCCAGCCTGCCGCGCAGGAACGGCGGCTACCCGCTCGACCTCACTCTCGTCGACCGGAACGGGGAGACCAGGTGGACCAGGTGCGGCCTGGGGCCGCGAGTGAGCGGGGACGGCTCGACCACCGGGTTCGCCTGGATGGAGGGCGACTGCGACATCTCGTGGCGGGGCGCCCGGCTCGAATGGGGACCGGCCACCGACAGCGGACCGGTGAGTGGCGGGCCGCTGGCGCAGGACGCGCAGATCAGCCCCGTCGCCGTCACCGAGGACCGCATTGTCTACAACATCGGCGAGTACGACCCCGCGGTGGAGGGCGTGCGGATCGCCGAGGGCAGGTCGGGCCCGGAGGTCGTCCCCGGAGTTGCCTGGGCGGCGACGGCGGCCCCCGAGGCAGGGCTTGTCGGTGGTATCGACGACACGGGCACCTGGGGCGTCTACGACGAGTCCGGCGACGGCGTCCTGCGACTGCGCGACCGCAACGAGCGGCCGGTCTCGTTCTCCCCTGACGCCCGGTTCGTGGTGACGCGTCACGATGCTGGGGGCAACCCGACCCTGCGGATCCGTGAGATCGCCACCGGCAGGGCCGTGGTGACGCTGCAGGGACTCGGCCTCGGCGGCGCGTTCAGCTGGGAGGACCCGCTGCACGTCCTCCTGGCGTGCTTCGACGGCGACGGCCGCCAGTCCCTCGTCCGGCTCGGTGTCGACGGCTCGTTGGAGCGGGCGACACCGGCCCGGGAGTCGACGCAGGGCGACTACCTGCTGCCCAGGTCCTGACCCCTCCGGGCCCGCGAAACCGCCGATTGCAACCCATCTCCATCCGACTGCGTCTTGGTGGCGGAAGGATGGAGGTGCAGGAGTGCACACGACGGGGACCACGCTCGACCGGACGGGGGTGACCATGGGCAGGACGGACGACCGCGACGCCGAGTTCGCGGCGTACATGCAGGCGCGCCAGCCGAGCCTGCTGCGGACCGCCTACCTGCTCACGGGCGACCGCCACACCGCCGAGGACCTGGTGCAGACATCGCTGGCCAAGCTCTACCTGGCCTGGGACAAGGTCCACCGCCGGGAGTCGGTCGACGGCTACGTACGCCGGATCCTGGTGAACGAGAACAACTCGCTGTGGCGGCGCGCCTGGAAGCGGCGCGAGCACAGCACCGACGACGTGCCGGAGACCGGCCAGGTCGTCGACCGGTACGACACCGGCCAGAGCGCCGAGCTGTGGGACCTCGTGCAGACGCTGCCCCGGAAGGCGCGCGCCGTCGTGGTGCTGCGCTACTACGAGGAGCTCTCCGAGGCCGAGACCGCCGAGATCCTCGGCATCTCGGTCGGCACCGTGAAGTCCCAGACCAGCCGCGCGCTCGCCGCCCTGCGCGAGCGCACCCCCTCACACCTGAGCCCCCGGGACCGGGAGGACCTGCGATGAACGCCCAGAACCACGACGAGCTCGAGCGGATGCTCGGCCGCGAGCTGCACGGCCGCGCCGACGGCCTGCACGGCTCCCCCCTCGGCCTGGCCGACGTCAAGGGGCGGGCGAGCCGGATCCGGCGCACCCGACGAGTGGTGGCGGGCGGCGTCGTCGCCGCAGCGCTGGCGGTCGTCGTGCCGACCGTGATGACGCTCGGCGGACCGGTGAGCGAGTCCCAGCGGGAGATCGAGCCCGCACCGTCGCCGGACACCCCGACCGAGGTGGCCCGTACGACGCTCACGCTCGACGGGCTCGAGCGGGGCGACGACCCCGCCATCGAGTTCTTCACCCCTGACGGGGTGGTGCTGCCCGGGCAGGGTCTGGTCGAGCTCGACGCGAGCTACCAGGCGCTGGTCGAGAACCCGGCCGACGGCGGCTGGATCGCCATCGAGCCCGACGGCCAGTCCATCCGCTACCTCTCGCAGGACTTCGAGCCACAGGGCGGCTCGTCGGGCACCACCGGCCTCGTCACCAGCGCGGACCGCGAGTGGGTGGCGTGGGTGGCGCCGGAGCCGGGAGCCCAGACACTGCAGGTCGTGAGCACGACCGACCCTGGCGCGGGGCGCTCCTGGCCGCTGCCGGAGTCCCCCGTCGCCGAGCCGGTGGGCTTCCTCGGTGAGGACCGGGTCCTCTACGAGACCCGGAACCCGACCGGTGTCAGCACGTTCGGCGTCGCCGAGCCCGACGGCTCGACCAGCGAGCTGCCCGGCTGGGTGGACGCGCAGTCGACGAGCGAGGTGGCGGGGCTGGTCGCGGTGCAGACCTCGGCGGACGACTACGACGGCGGCTGCTTCGCGGTCGTTGACGCCGACGCGCCGCGCACGACCCTGTGGGAGACCTGCGACTACGCCCTCGGCGCCTTCAGCCCCGACGGACGCTACGTGATGGCGAGCGACCCGCTCCAGGACGGCCTCGGCCCGACGTCGCTCAGCATCCTCGACGCCGCCACCGGCGAGCCGGTGGCCGAGTTCACCCGCGTGGGCCGACGGCCGGAGGTCACCCTCGTCTCCCCCGCCTGGGAGGGCAACGAGGCAGTCGTCGCCTCGGCCCTGGGCAACGGCGAGCAGGCGCTGGTCCGGATGGGCGTCGACGGATCGCTGGAGGACGCTTCCGATCGCGTTGCCAGCACGGACACCGACTTCCACTACTACCTGGGGCGGGACCGGGCCGGCCTCTGAGGCCGGCCCGTCCACCCAGTCAGACGCCGGTCAGGCCAGGACGGCGGTGACCGGCTGGGAGGAGTCGGCGGGGAGGTCGAGGTGGCTCGGGGTGCGTCCCCGGGCCACCATCTCCGCGCCGAGGGCGGCGACCATCGCACCGTTGTCGGTGCACAGGCCCGGCCGCGGCACCCGCACCCGGATGCCCTTCTCGGCCGCCCGCTCCTCCGCCATCGCCCGGAGCCGGGAGTTGGCGGCCACGCCGCCGCCGATGAGCAGGTCCTCGATGCCGTGGGTGACCGCGGCGTCGAGGGCCTTGCGGGTCAGCACGTCGCAGACCGCCTCCTGGAAGGACGCGGCGACGTCGTTCACCGGCACCGGCTCCCCGGACCGCTCGCGCGCCTCGACCCAGCGCGCGACGGCCGTCTTCAGGCCGGAGAAGGAGAAGTCGAAACGGTGACGCTCGAGGTCCCGGCGGCTGGTCAGCCCGCGCGGGAAGTCGACGTACACGCTGTCGCCCTCGCGGGCGGCGCGGTCGATGTGGGGGCCGCCGGGGAACGGCAGGCCCAGCAACCGGGCCACCTTGTCGAAGGCCTCGCCTGCGGCGTCGTCGATGGTGGAGCCGAGCGGGTCGACGCCGGTGGTGACGTCCTCGACCCGGAGCAGGCTCGAGTGGCCGCCGCTGACGAGCATCGCGAGGCAGGGCTCCGGCAGCGGGCCGTGCTCGAGCTGGTCGACCGCCACGTGGGAGGCGAGGTGGTTGACGCCGTAGATCGGCTTGCCGAGACCGAGCGCGAGCGCCTTGGCCGCGGCGACTCCGACGAGCAGCGCGCCCGCGAGGCCGGGGCCGCTGGTCACGGCGATCGCGTCGACGTCGTGGAGCCGGATGCCGGCCGTGTCGCAGGCCCGCTCGATGGTCGGCACCATCGCCTCGAGGTGGGCCCGGCTGGCGACCTCGGGGACGACGCCGCCGAAACGGGCGTGCTCGTCGACGCTGCTCGCCACCGCGTCGGCCAGCAGGGTGTGGCCGCGGACGATGCCGACGCCGGTCTCGTCGCAGGAGGTCTCGATGCCGAGCACGAGGGGGCCGTCGTTCATAGGGCTCATGATGCCGTGGGCTTGGGCGGCGCGGGAGGATGGGGGCCGTGCGCACCCTGGGGGCCGACGAGCTGTCGGTGAGCAGCCACCCGTTCGTCCGGCACCAGGTCGACCCGGACGCGGTCACGGCGGTGTACGAGCACGACGGCGCCGTGGTCGTCGACGGCGGCCGGAGGCTGCCGGGCCGGTCGCGCCGGTTCGTCTTCGCGCTGGGCCCGGCCGAGCCGCTGGCGACGCTCACGTCGACGGTGGTCGGGCTGGTCGAGCCGCCGGAGCGGGTGAGCGTGGAGGCCGCCTCGCTGGCGGCGCTGCCCGCCGAGTGGCGGCAGGCGACGGTCAGGGAGTGGCACTGGATGCTGACCCGGCGTCCGCCGGCGCAGGTCGACCTGGACGTCGTCGAGGTGACCGACCACGACGAGCTCGACGCGCTGCTCGACGAGGCCAACCCTGACGCCCACGCCCGCCCCGGGATGCCGGACATCGAGTGCTGGCTCGGCGTGCGCTCGGAGGGCCGGCTGGTCGGCGTCGGTGCCGTCGCGCGGCAGGTCGACGGCACCGGCCACCTGCGGGCGGTGACCGTGCTGCCGTCGCACCGCGGACAGGGCCTCGGGACCGGGCTGTCGGCGGCGCTCACGTCGCGGGCGCTGGCGGGGCGGTCGCGGACGGCGACGCTCGGGGTGTACGTCGACAACGACGTCGCCGTGGGCCTCTACCGGAGGCTGGGCTATGAGGTGGTGCACACCTTCGCGTCCGGTCCGGTCACGGCTCCGGCCTGAACTGGTGCTCGGTGAGGTGGCGCTCCAGCACGATCGCGGTGGCGCCGTCGGCGTAGTAGGCACGCCGCCGGTCGATCTCGACGAAGCCGTGCCGGGCGTAGAACGCGATCGCGGCCGCGTTGTCCTCGCGGACCTCCAGCAGGATTCGCTCGGCGTGGTGCTTCTCGGCCTCCGCGGCGACCGCGTCGAGAAGGGTGGTGGCGAGACCGGAGCGGCGGTGCTCCTCGAGAACGGAGATCCGCTGGAGCTCGGCGAGGTCGGCCACGATGCTGGCAACCGCGTGCCCGACGACGGCCCCGCCGAGCTCGGCCACCAGGTAGTGGATGGTCGGCAGCTCGCCCTCGACCCCGTGCCGGACGAGGCCCTCGGACCAGGCGTCCTGCCGCAGGTTGGCGCGTTCGAGCTCCGCGATCGCCGCGACGTCGTCGGACGTGGCGCGGCGGACCGTCACGACACCGGCTTGGGCGGGTGCGGAGCCATCGCGTCGGGACGGCGCAGGTAGAGCGGCTCGGGGTCGCGCAGCTCGGCGCGCTCCTCGGCGACGGTGCGGGCCAGCCAGCCGGCGGAGGGCCGCTGCGGCCCGGCGGCGTTGGGGAACGCCTCCGCGTAGAGGTGGGCGCCCTCCCCCACGACCGGCCGGTCGGTTGCCAGGGTGGCCGGCTTGTCCACCACCGGGCCCTCGAGGCGCTGGCCGTCGGCGTCGTACGACGCGAGGTAGACCTCCTTGCGCCGGGCGTCAGTAGCGACCACGAAGTCCCCGTCGACCGTCCCCGTCGCAGCGGCCTCGACGGCGAGGACGTCGAGCGAGCACACGCCGTACACCGGGATCTCGAGGACGAAGCCCAGCGTCCGCGCTGTCACCAGCCCGACCCGCAGCCCGGTGAAGGGGCCCGGCCCGACCCCCACCGCGATCGCGCTGAGGTCCTGCCGGACGATGCCCGCCTGCTGCAGCGCCCGGTCGATCAGCGGCGCCAGCTGCTCGCCGTGCTTCATCTTCTGGTCCGAGGCGAGCTCGACCACGACGTCGTCCCCGTCGTGGAGGGCGACGGTCACCAGGGGCGTGGCGGTGTCGAACGCGAGCAGCACGGTCCGAGCCTAGAACCTCCCCGCCCACGCAGCCCACCGAGGTACGTCCCTCGCACACGGCGGTCAACCCCGTCGAGACCCAGTGGCACCGGTGGTTGAGGTGCGAGCGCAGCGAGACGGTGAAACCCCCGCAGCCGAGGCAGGGCGGCGATGTAGCCGGTCGAGCCCGTCGAGACCCGGCGAGATGCGCAGGGCAGCGACGCCCGCCGGTCGAGCCCGTCGAGACCCAGTGACCTCGGTGGTCGAGTAGCGAGCGCAGCGAGCGTGTCGAGACCCCCGCAGCGTGCGCAGGGCGCTGAGGTACGCCGGTCGAGCCCGTCGAGACCCCTTTCGGCTCACGCCCGCTTCGTGCCCTGGCCGCCTTGATCGGGTTACGTGGTCGCCCGCCGCTTGGGTTGCGGTGCTTGGTCGCGGCTGCTTCCTTGCTCGCGGCCCGCTGGGGTCGACCGCTTGGGTCGCGGTCTCCGAATTCTTTACCTTCCTCTTTCCCCAGATGGCCTCAACCACGGGCTCTTTGGGCCGGTTGTGTCGGTGGTCGCTGCTTGAGTGGACCCATGACAGCGACCACGGTCACCACCGCACCGGGCGACAGCCCGGTCGAGGTGCTGGCCTTCGCCCGCGAGCAGCGGGCGAGCGCGAACCGGTCGGAGGCGAACCTCCTGGTCGCGGCCGTGGAGTGGGCGGTCCAGCACCCCGCGGAGTCGCTGGTCGAAGCGGCGGGGTTCGAGCTGGACGGGTCCGAGACGGCGGTCCCGATCGCCGGCGAGGGCACCCCGCTGATCACCGAGTTCTGCGTCGCCGAATGGGCAGCCTCGCTCGGCATGTCCACCGACGCGGGTCGGGCCTACCTGGGCGAGGCGGTCGAGCTGCGCTACCGCCTCCCGCGGCTCTACCGCCGCGTGGTCCACGGGGACCTGCCGGCCTGGCGAGCACGACACGTCGCCCGCCACACCATCGCCCTCAACCCCGCCGCGGCGGAGTTCGTGGACCGGTTCGTCGCCCACGTGGCGCACAAGATCGGCCTGGCCCGGATCAAGGACCTCGTCGACGAGGCCATCGCCCGCCACGATCCCGACCTGGCCCAGGAACGCTTCGGCAAGTCGGCCGACCACCGGTCCTTCGACATCCACCTCGGCCAGGCCTCGCTGGACGGGACCGTCGACGTCCACGGCGTCCTCGACGCCGCCGACGCGATGGATCTCGAGCACGCCGTGGCCGACCTCGCCACCCAGCTCCGCCACCTCGGCTCCGAGGAGTCGCTGGACGTGCGCCGGTCCAAGGCCGTCGGAGAGCTCGCTCGCGGGGCGCACACACTCGACCTCACCGGCAGCGATGAGGAAGAGACGGAGTCAGGCTCTCCGCGGCGGTTGCACCGACGCCCCACCCGCCGCCGCAGGATCAGCCTCGTGATCCACGTGTCCGAGGACGCCGTGGTCGGTGCCGGCCCGCTGGGCCGGGTCGAGGGACTGCGGTGCCCGGTGACGACCGACCAGATCCGGACCTGGCTCGCGGCATCCGACGCCCAGATCGTCGTGAAGCCGGTGGTCGATCCGTCCGGCTGCGCGCCCGTGGGGGCCTACGAGGTGCCCGACCGGCTCGCGGACCTGGTCGACGACCGCGACCACCACTGCGTCTTCCCCTGGTGCACCCGCAAGGCCAAGGCCTGCGACCACGACCACGTCATTCCGCATGGCCCGGGCGATGGGGGCGGCGGGCCGACGTGTCGGTGCAACCTCGCCGCCCTGTGTCGCAAGCACCACCGGCTCAAGACGCACGGCGGCTGGTCGTACACCCACGTTGACGACGGCGTCTTCCTGTGGCGCTCACCCCACGGGCACGCCTACCTGCGTGACGAGACCGGGACCCGCGACGTCACCCCCGACCCCGACGCGTGTCGGCAGCGACTGATCGACGCCCACCGCGCCGGGACTCCACCCGAGGAGTAGCTGCCCCGCCCCACACCCCGCCAGGCACCGCTCGGCGGGGGCACGGGCATGTCACCACACCTGTTTCCGGGGTCTCGACGGGCTCGACCTCCGTATGGTCGCCGCCCTGCGCACCTCACCGGTCTCGGCTGGCTCCCTTCGACACGGCGCTGGCGCGCCTACTCAGGACAAGCGACCGCCGTGTGGTCGACAGCGGGGCAGGCTTCTCACTCGCAACTGCTGCTGTGCGCGCTCGCCCGGGCGATGAAGCGGTCGGTCTCGCGCCGGGTCCGCAGCCGGTGGAAGTCGAGGTGCTGCCACTGCGGGTCGTCCATCGCCTGCGCGTAGCGTTCCTGCGTGCGTGCGTATGTGGTCCATGCCCACCAGAGGATCGAGTCCTCACCGCGCCAGAACATGAGGCCGCGCCAGCTCTCACGGTTCCCGGCCCACAGCTCCTGTCGGGTGGCGGCTCGCCGGAACGTGCGTGTGACGGACTGCCACATCGCACGCCATCGCGGCGGGCTGACCCACACCACGGTGTCGGCCGTGGCCCACACCTGGGGACCGATCTTGCTCCAGTAGTTCCCGTCCACCACCCACCGTTCGCCGGTGGTCGCCGCCGCTACACGCTCGCCGAGCTCGTCCTTCGTCGCCGCACTCCACTTGGGCCCCCAGTGCAGGGCGTCCAGCTCGACGTAGGGGGCGGACAGGGCCTCGGCCAGCCGCTTGGCGACAGTTGTCTTGCCCGAGCCAGAGCTGCCGACCACCGCGATGCGCTTCATCGAGACTGGAGCATAGGTGGGAACGCACCCCGAGCCGGCCGTCGGAAGGCCACGTCTGCGATCGCGTCGACGACGACCAGCTCGTCGCCCAGCGACCACTCGGCGACGCGGCGTACCTCCGCGGCAGACACAGCCGGAGCGGCACCGTCTGCGCGAATGTCGTACGTCGAGTGGGCGTCCCTCGGCAGCACGACCTCGAACCCCCGACGAAGCGCAGATCGGACAGCCTCGGAGACGCACATCTCAGACATCAGCCCGCCCACCGCGAGGGTCTCGACGGCGGCGTCGCGCAGGATCTCCTCCAGAGCCGTGCCCTCGAAGGCATCGCCTGACAGCTTCCGGACGACGGCGTCACCTGGGTGAACGTGCAGCGCGAGGTCTCGCCCCGTACTGCCCATCGGCACCGTCGGGTCCTCGGCGCCGACGTCCTGCACGTGCACCACCAGGGCACCGGCCGACCTTGCCGCGGAGGCGGCGGACTCGAGCGCTTCGACCAACCGATCGGCGTCGGCCACGGCACTGTCGCCAGTCACCCAGCCCAGCTGCAGGTCCACGACCACGAGCGCGTCCGCTCGAGGGCCCGGTGCGCTCACGCAGGCTTCTCATCGCCGAGGGCGATGCGGGCCAGGTGGCAGTCGATCGGCGAGAGGGCGTCGAAGTCGTGCAGGACGTCCCACCAGGCGAGCTTGTCGACCTCGTCGGTGGCGTCGAAGGACGGCAGCTCGGGGAGCACGGTGTGGAAGAGCGCGACGTGCTCGATGGTGCGCTCGTGCCCGACCTGGACGGTGCCGGTCCCGACGAAGGTCACCTCGCCGGCCTCGGCGCCCGTCTCCTCCTTGAACGTGCGTACGGCGGTCTCCCGTGCGGTCTCCTCCTCACGGATCTCGCCGCCCGGCAGCTCCCACTCGCCACGCCAGGAGTTGTGCACGATCAGCACCCGCCCGTCGTGCTCGGCCACCAGCAGGGACAGCCGCAGCGGGATGGCCGGGTCGAGGTCGTCGAGCTCGTCCTCGACAACACCGGGGTGGAAGTCGAGGAGGATGTTCTCGTTGAGCTTCTCCGCCAGCGGCTCGCGCTGGGTGGAGGGCACCTCCATCTCGTACCACCGAGGTCCGATCGGCGTCATCAGCACGCGGCGCGGGTCGAGGTCGGCGTGCTCGTCCTCGTGGGCGAGCGCCCGGATGATCCGCACCTCCAGCCGCGACTCGGCGAGCCCCTCGGCGATCCCCTCGCCCCACTCCACGACCGTGACCGCCTCGTCGAGCGCGGTGTCGAGGTCGAGGTCGTCGAGCTCGTCGATCCCGCCGAGCCGGTAGGCGTCGACGTGCACCAGCGGCGGCCCGTCGACCAGCGACGGGTGCACCCGCGCGATCACGAACGTCGGGGAGGTGACGTCGCCGCGCACCTTCAGCCCCTCGCCCAGTCCCTGCGTGAACGTCGTCTTCCCGGCGCCGAGCTCTCCGCTCAGCACCAGCAGGTCGCCGGCGGTCAGCTGCCCGGCGAGCGACCGCCCGAGCTCCCGCATCGTCTCGGCGTCGGGCGCGTTGAAGAGGAAGGTCCGCAGCGGCCGCCGCAGCTCGACGTTGGGCGACTCCCGCAGCACCTCCCGGAAGCCCTGCCGCTCCCAGAACTGCAGGGTCCGCGGCAGCTCCTCACGGGCAACGACCGTGAGGTCGTCGTACCCGTTGGCGGCGTCGACCGCGTGCTCGATGAGCAGCGCGGCGATGCCGTGGCCGCGCGCCTCCGGCACCACCCCGAAGCGTCGCAGGTACATCGTCGTGCCGATCGGGTCGAGCACCAGGGCGCCCACCGGCTCGTCGTGCAGGGTCGCGAGCAGCCCGCCGTGCTTCTCCAGCAGCCGGCTCATCGACTCGACGGTCTCCACCAGCGCCGAGGCGGGCGGGTCGAGGGCGGGACGCGCCTCGAAGGCGGTGCGCACCACGCGCAGCACCACCTGGGCGCTCTCGGGCCCGACCCGGCGTACGTCGACACTCACTGGCTGTGGACCCCTTCAGCCGCCGCCGCGATGAGCTGGTCGAGCGCGGCGTTGACCTGGTCGTGACGCTCCATGATCACCAAGTGTCCGGCTCCTTCACACTCCACCAGGGTCGATCCCTCGATGCGGCTGTGCAGCTTGCGGCTGTGGCCCACCGAGGTCATCTTGTCGGCGGTGCCGCAGATGATCGCGGTCGGCACCCTGCCGATCGTGTGCACCGTGTCGAACTTGTCCATCAGGCCGAAGTCCGGGAAGAACTCCGCCAGCACCTCGAACGGCGTCGCCGACAGCATCTCGTCGGCGAAGTCCACGTAGCTGGCTGGCACGTCGTCGCCGAACGCGAACATGTCGGTGAAGACGCTCGCGATCGCCCGCCCAGCGCGGCGCAGGCTGTCGACGGTCCGGTGCCCGCGCGCGAGGGTGGCCATCAGCCGCATCGCCAGCTGCCGGCCAAGCCCCGACGGCATCAGCGGCACCACGATCCGGTGCGGGTCCAACCCGCCCGCGGTGGTGGCGACCAGTCCGACGCCGACGATCCGGTCGCCGAACAGCTCGGGGTGCTGCTCGGCGAGGGCGAAGATCGTCATGCCGCCCATCGAGTGGCCGATCAGCACGACCGGCCCCTCCGGAACCGCCTCCTCGAGGACCCGCGCCAGGTCGCGGCCGAGCTGGTCGATGGTGGCGTTCTGCGCGCTCGACCGGCCGGACCGGCCGTGGGAGCGCTGGTCGTAGTAGACGGCGCGGACGAGGCCGCGGTAGCCGGCGCGCTGGAAGTGCCAGCAGTCCATGTTCAGCGCGAAGCCGTGGACGAAGACGAGCGTGAGTGCGGTGCCGTCGACGCTGCGCGCCCGGCGGCGGCCGGACGGCGCGGCGTACTCGTCGATCTCGACGTGCAGCGGCACCCCGTCGTCGGCGATCACCGTGAACGGTTCCGAGCGCAGCTCGCCGAACGGCGTGGTGTCGCCGGCGCCCCGGCGCGCGATGACGCGCCGGCGGTGGGCGACGACACCGACGGCGGTACCGGCGACGGCGACGCCGACGGCGCCCGCGGCGACTCCGGCGATCCTGCGGCGGGCACTCACGTACGGTCCTCCCCGTCGTCGTAGCGGTGGGCCATCCGGCCGCCGATCCTGGTCACGATCTCGTAGTTGATGGTCCCGCACGCCTCGGCCCAGTCCTGCGCGGTCGGCTCGCCGTCGCGGCCGGCGCCGAAGAGCAGCACCTCGGTCCCTCGCTCCACCTCGTCGTCGTCGAGGTCGACCACGAACTGGTCCATGCAGACCCGGCCGCGCAACGGCCGCCTCCGGCCCGCGACCCACGCCTCGGCGGCGTTCCCGGCGTTGCGCAGCACGCCGTCGCCGTAGCCGACGGGCACGAGCCCGATGGTCGTGTCCGTGGCCGCGGTCCAGCTGTGGCCGTAGGAGACACCGTCGCCCGCCCGGATCCGCTTCGCCAGCGCCAGCGTGGCCCGCGCCGTCATCGCCGGCACCAGGCCGAGGTCGGGCGTGGCACCGGGGGCGGGATCGAGGCCGTACGACGCGATGCCGCACCGGACGAGGTCGAACCGCGCGCTGGGCCGCAGCACCGCGGCGGCGGAGTTGGCGAGGTGCCGGGTCTCCGGCTGCAGCCCGGCGGCCTCGGCCTTGGCCAGCGCGTCGCGAAAGACCTGCTCCTGCCGGTCGTTGGCCGGGTGATCCGGCTCGTCGGCGCAGGCGAGGTGGGACCAGATTCCGGTGAGGACGACGTCACCGTCACGCACCGCGGCGGTCGCGGCCTCGACGAGGTCGGGCCAGTCGTCGGGGGTGGCGCCGCCTCGGGAGAGGCCGGTGTCGACCTTGAGCTGGAGCCGCGCCGGCTTGCCGGCGGCGCGGGCGAAGCGGACCACCTCGTCGAGCTCGGCCCGGGAGTACGCCGTGACGTCGACGTCCTCGACGATCGCCTCGAACCACCGGTCGTCCGGCACCGTCAGCCAGCAGAGGACCGGGCCGGTGTCGCCGGAGGCCCGCAGCGCCAGCGCCTCGTCGATCGTCGCCACGCCCAGCCAGTCGGTGCCGGCGGCGCGGGCGGCGCGGGCGACCTCGATCATCCCGTGGCCGTAGCCGTTGGCCTTGACGACGGTCATCATCTGCGCCGGCGCGACGAGCTCGCGCAGCGTGCGCACGTTGTGCCGGATCGCGGCGAGGTCGACCACGAGCTCGGCGCGGGCGACCTGGGCGACACTCATGGACCGCGATTCTTCCATCCCCGTCCCGGAGATCAGCGGGACGTCGCCACGCGGACCGCGTCGGGCAGCGCGGCGGCCACCGCGCCCGCCACGAGCGGCCCGCCCCGGGAGGCGATGGTGGCGGCCGCGCCGTGCAGCCAGGACCCGACCGAGGCGGCGTCGTACGGCGTGAGGCCGGCCGCCAGCAGCGACCCGATGAGCCCGGTGAGCACGTCGCCGGCCCCCGCGGTCGCCAGCCACGGCACCCCGGTGGTGGTGACCCGGACGTCGCCGGACGGCGCCGCGACGACGGTGTGTCGTCCCTTGAGCAGCACCACCGCGTCGTACGCGCGGGCCGCGGCGCGGGCGTGGTGGAGCATCCGCGCCTCGACGTCGGACCGCTGCGCGCCGGTCATCGCGGCGAGCTCCCCGGCGTGCGGGGTCAGCACCGCCGGGACCCCGAGCGGGCCGTCGACGTGCGCGAGCGCGTCGGCGTCGACCACGGTCGGCAGGCCGTCGGCGAGCGCCGCGCCCAAGACCTCGCCGGCCGACTCGCCACCCCCGGAGCCGACGGCCCAGGCCTGCACCCGGCCCTCGCCGACCACCTCGGGGTGGGTGCTCCGAACCCGGTCGGCGACGGCGTCCTCGCCGAGGTAGCGGACCATGCCGCACAGCCCCGCGGACGCGCCGGCGACGCAGAGCAGCGCGGCGCCGGGGTACTGCGACGAGCCGGCCCGTACGCCGACCACGCCGCGGGTGTACTTGTGGTCGGCCCCAGCCGGCCGCGGCAGCAGCGCCGCGACGTCGGCGGGCTGGAGCGCCTCGACGGCGGCGGGCGGCAGGTCGAGGCCGATGTCGACGAGCTGCACGGCGCCGCAGGCCGACGCGGCCGGCTCGACGAGGTGGGCGACCTTGTGGGTGCCGAAGGTGACCGTCAGGTCGGCGGTGACGTGCGGGCCGTCGAGCTCGCCGGTGTCGACGTCGACGCCGGAGGGCGTGTCGACCGCGACCACGGGCACCCCTGCCAGCGCGTCCAGCACCGCCACCGCGTCGGGCCGCAGCCCCGGCTTGCCGCCGATGCCGACGATGCCGTCCACGACCACGTCGGGTGCCGGACCCCGCCGGCCCGCGCCCGCCGCGTCAGCGGCCGCCAGCGCCACCCCGCCCGCAGCACGGAGCGCCGCCAGCCCGGCCTCGTGGGCGTTGTCCGAGAGCAGCCACGCCTCGACCCGGCAGCCGCGCCGCGCCAGCAGCGCGCCCGCGTGCAGCGCGTCGCCGCCGTTGTTGCCGGCGCCGACGAGCAGCACCACCCGGCGGCCGTAGGCCGAGCCGAGCAGGTCGAGGACGGCGTAGGCGAGGCCGGTCGCGGCGCGCGCCATCAGCGCGCCCTCCGGCAGCCTGGCCATCAGCTGTTCCTCGGCCGCCCGGATCTGGTCGACGGTGTGCGCGTACCGCATGCCCCGACCGTAGCGGCAGGGGACGACCGGTTCAGGCTTCCAGGACGACCATCGCCGACGCGATGCCCGCGTCGTGGGAGAGCGACAGGTGCACCGAGGCGACGCCGAGCTCGGCGGCCCGCGCCGCGACGGTGCCGCGGATCGTGAACCGCGGGCGGCCCGAGGACTCCGAGACCACCTCGGCGTCGTGCCAGGCCATGCCGACGGGGGCGCCGAGCGCCTTGGCCAGCGCCTCCTTCGCGGCGAACCGCGCCGCCAGCGAGGCGGGCGGGCGGCCGGCCTCGTCCGGTGTGAAGAGCCGGTCGCGCAGCCCCGGGGTCCGCTCCAGGGACTCCATGAAGCGGTCGATGTCGACCACGTCGATGCCGACGCCGATCACGGCCACCGCAGCCCCCTACTCGACCGTGACGGACTTCGCGAGGTTGCGCGGCTGGTCCACGTCGTGGCCCATCGCGGTCGCAAGCTCGCACGCGAACAGCTGCATCGGCACCACCGCCACCAGCGGCTGCAGCAGCGTCGGCACCTTCGGCAGCCGGATCAGCTCGTCGGCGTACGGCGTGATGGTCTCGTCGCCGTCCTCGGCGAGGCAGATGGTGCGGGCGCCGCGGGCGCGGACCTCCTGGATGCCGCTGACCATCTTGTCGTGGAGCTGGTCCCGGCCCCGCGGTGGCACGACGCACAGCACCGGCATGCCGTCCTCGACGAGGGCGATCGGGCCGTGCTTGAGCTCGCCGGCGGCGAAGCCCTCGGCGTGCAGGTAGGCCAGCTCCTTGAGCTTGAGCGCGCCCTCGAGGGCGACCGGGTAGCCGGCGTGGCGCCCGAGGAAGAGCACCGAGCGGGTGTCGACGTGCTGCCGGGCGAGCTCGTAGACGCGCTCGGCGTCGTCGAGCATCCGCTGGATGTGGTCGGGCATCGCCTCGAGCTGGTCGAGGATGTCGGCGATCTCCTCGCCGTACCGGGTGCCCTTGACCTGTGCCAGGTAGAGCGCCAGCAGGTAGCAGGCCACGAGCTGCGTCAAGAAGCCCTTGGTGGAGGCGACGCCGATCTCGGGGCCGGCGTGGGTGTAGATGACGGCGTCGGACTCGCGCGGGATGGTCGAGCCGTTGGTGTTGCAGATCGCCAGCACCCACGCCTTCTGGGCGCGGGCGTGCCGGATCGCCTGGAGCGTGTCGGCGGTCTCGCCGGACTGGCTGATCGCGACGACCAGCGTGGAGTGGGTGAGGATCGGGTCGCGGTAGCGGAACTCCGAGGCGAGCTCGACCTCGACCGGGATCCGGGTCCAGTGCTCGATGGCGTACTTGGCGACCATGCCCGCGTAGAACGACGTGCCGCAGGCGATGATGATGACCTTGTCGACCTCGCGCAGGTCCTCGTCGGCGAGGCGGACCTCGTCGAGCATCAGCTCGCCCGAGGGTCCCCGCCGGCCGAGCAGCGAGTCGGCGACCGCCCGCGGCTGCTCGTGGATCTCCTTGCGCATGAACCAGTCGTGGCCGTCCTTCTCGGCGGCCGAGAGGTCCCAGTCGACGTGGTAACGGCGACCCTCGGCGGGCGTCCCGTCGAAGCCGGTGACCGACACGCCCTCGCGGGTGATGGTGACGACCTGGTCCTGGTCGAGCTCCATCGCCTCGCGGGTGTGCTCGATGAACGCGGCGACGTCGGAGCCGAGGAAGTTCTCGCCCTCGCCGAGCCCGACGACGAGCGGCGAGTTCCGGCGGGCCGCGACGACCCGCGACGGGTCCTCCGCGTCGGCGGCGACGAGCGTGAAGGCGCCCTCCAGCCGGCGGCACACCTGCTGCATCGCGGCAGTCAGGTCCGCCCCGGCCAGCACCGCCTCCTCGAGGAGCCTGGAGACGACCTCGGTGTCGGTCTCCGAGAGCAGCTCGTGACCGGTGTCCTCCAGCTCGGATCGGAGCGCGACGAAGTTCTCGATGATCCCGTTGTGCACCAGCGCGACCCGGCCGGTGCGCCCGGAGTGCGGGTGGGCGTTGACGTCGTTCGGCGCGCCGTGGGTCGCCCAGCGGGTGTGGCCGATGCCGGTGGTCGACTCGGGGAGCGGCGCGTCCGCGATCCGCTTCTCGAGGTTCGCCAGCTTGCCGGCCTTCTTGGCCCACACCATGCTGCCGTCGGCCACCAGCGCGACGCCGGCCGAGTCGTACCCGCGGTACTCCAGCCGACGCAGACCCTCGATGACGACACCCTCGGCCTGCTTCCCGCCGACGTAGCCCACGATCCCGCACATGGCAGACGAGTCTAGGGCCGCAATCGCGGCGCGCCCGAGCCTCGGGGTCCCTCGCAGGCGGGCGGCGTGACGACTGCAACAATGCCCGCCATGTCCCAGAACGGCGGCTTCCCCCACGGCGGAGTCGGCAACGGCTCCGACGAGCGCGAACCGTCGCCGTACGTCGAGCTGGACCGGGCCGCGTGGGCGGCGCTGGCGAACTCGACGGAGAGCCCGCTGACCGCGGACGAGGTGGCGCGGCTGCGGGGCCTCGGGGACTCCCTGGACCTCGACGAGGTCGAGCAGGTCTACCTGCCGCTGTCGCGGCTGCTCAGCATGTACGTCGAGGCAGCGGGTCGGCTCCACCAGCGGCAGGAGGAGTTCCTGGCCCACCCGCACCCGCCGCGGACGCCGTTCGTCATCGGCCTCGCCGGGTCGGTGGCCGTCGGGAAGTCGACGACCGCCCGCGTGCTGCAGCAGATGCTGGCCCACTGGCCCGAGCACCCCAACGTGGCGCTGGTGACCACCGACGGCTTCCTCTACCCCAACGCCGAGCTCGAGCGTCGCGGGCTGCTGCAGCGAAAGGGCTTCCCGGAGTCCTACGACCGCAAGGCGCTGCTGCGGTTCGTGGTCGACATCAAGTCCGGCAAGGACGAGGTCCTCGCCCCGATCTACTCCCACCTCGTCTACGACGTGGTCCCCGACGAGAAGGTCGTCATCAAGCGGCCCGACATCGTCATCGTGGAGGGCCTCAACGTCCTCCAGCCGGCGCGGGTGCGCGACGACGGCCGCACCGGCCTCGCGGTCAGCGACTTCTTCGACTTCAGCGTCTACGTCGACGCGGCCACCGGCCACATCCGCGACTGGTACGTCGAGCGCTTCCTCAGCCTGCGCGAGACCGCCTTCCGCGACCCCCACTCCTACTTCGCCAAGTACGCCGCCCTCAGCCACGACGAAGCGGTCGTCGAGGCGCAGCGGATCTGGGACACCATCAACGGGCCGAACCTCAAGCAGAACATCCTGCCCACCCGGTCCCGCGCCACCCTGGTGCTGCGCAAGGACCGCGACCACTCGGTGCGGTACGTGAGGCTGCGCAAGCTGTGACGGTGGTTGAGGTGCGAAGGCCGCAAGGTGGGTTCAAGGTGCGTGCGCAACGCCCTGGGTGATCTGGGGTGAGGGGTATGCCGCGTCCGCCGGTTCGGGTGGAGGTGCAGCGCAGGTTCTGGGACCGGGTGGCGCAGGGTGAGTCGGTGGT
>NZ_JBHSSS010000011.1:0-60849 GCF_042659625.1 Nocardioides sp. GCM10027114 | reverse complement strand
CACGAAGGCCTCCTTCGGTGGCGGAGCGGTTCCTAGACAGCTCCACTCCACACCGGGAGGCCTTCGCCCATCTACAGGTCACATCGTGTCGTCGCAGGTTCTCGACCAACGTGCCTGGGCATCACAGCTAGCGGTACCCGTCCGGCCGGCGCGCGGCCAGGAAGACCGACGACCCGAACGGCAGGTCGCGGCGCCGCAGCAGCCGGCTCTCGGCCCGCGAGAGCCCCGTCAGAACCGCGTCCATCCGCGGCGACACCTGGGGCAGGCCCTGGTCCTCGCCGGCCCCGTCGGCCCGCCCCCTGACCCGGCCCTTGACCCTGCCCTTGATCCGCCGCAGCAGCCGCTCGGCGGCGAACATCGGGAACACCCCGGCGAACCCGTAGGTGCAGCGGTCCACCTCGAAGCCGGCCGCCTCGACCGCCGCGAGCAGCCGCGGCCGTGTGTAGCGGCGGTGGTGGCCGGCACGGACGTCGTGGTCGGTCCACGCCCACTCGTACGCCGGCACGGACAGCAGCAGCCGCCCGCCGGGCCGCAGCACCCGGTGGAGCTCGGCCAGCGCCGCGCCCTCGGGCTCGCAGTGCTCGACCACGTCGAAGGCGCCGACGGCGTCGAAGGTGCCGTCCGGGAACGGCAGCGCCAGCGCTGACGCGCACACCCCCTCGCCGGGGGTCAGGCCGCGGGGGTCGACGTCGACGGTGACCCGCCGGTCCCGCGCCCGCAGCCAGCCCACGCTCGGGCCGTCGGCGCTGCCGACGTCGAGCAGCAGCCCGGGTTCGTCGAGGTGGTCGCCCAGGGCGGCCTCGAGCAGTCCGGCGCGGGCGCGGTACCACCAGTAGTCGGGTTGCTCGATCGACGACGAGCCGGCCCGCCGCTCGCCGCTCACGCCCTGCTCGCCGTGGACGCCCTGCTCGCCGCTCACGCCGCCCTCCGCAGCGAGGCCACCAGCGCGGCCACGACCCGGTCGGTGTCGTCGGGGGTGAGCAGGTTGTGGAACGGCAGCCGCACGAGCCGGCGACTGACGTCCTCGCTCACCGGGCAGTCGGTCTCGAGGGCGGCGAACCGGCGCCCGGCGATCGAGTCGTGCAGCGGCACGTAGTGGAACGTCGTGTGGATGCCCTGCTCCTTCAGCTCCGCCATGACCCGGGTCCGGGTGTCGTGGTCGGGCATCAGCACGTGGAACAGGTGGTAGGCCGGCTCGCAGTGCTCGGGGACCACGGGCAGCCGCAGCCCCAGCTCCTCGGCGTGCGGCGTGAGCCCGGCGCGGTAGGCGTCGTACACACGCCGACGGGCGGCCTGAATGGTCTCGCGCGCCTCGAGCTGCCCCCAGAGGTACGCCGCCAGGGTGTCGGCGAGGCCGAAGGAGGAGCCGGTGTCGCGCCAGGTGTACTTGTCGACCATCCCCTGGAAGAACGCCTTGCGGTCGGTGCCCTTCTCGTGGAGCACCCAGGCCCGGGCGACGTCGTCGGGGTCGTTGAGCAGCAGCGCGCCGCCCTCGCCGCAGACGAAGTTCTTGGTCTCGTGGAAGCTCAGCGTCGCGAACCGGCCGAGGCTGCCGAGCGGCCTGCCCCGCCAGCGGCCGAACAGGCCGTGGGCGTTGTCCTCCACGATCGCGACGTCGGGCCGGTCGCGCAGCGCCTCGTTCAGGCCGTCCATGTCGGCGGCGACCCCGGCGTAGTGGACGACCACCACGGCGCGGACCGTGTCGCCGAGCCGGGGGTCGGCGAGGAGCTCGGCGACATGCCGCGGGTCGGGTCCGAGCGTCTCGGGCTCGATGTCGCAGAACAGGATCCGGGCGCCCTCGCGGGCGAACGCGAGCGCGGAGCTGGTGAACGTGAACGACGGCACGATCACCGTGTCGCCCGGCTGCAGGTCGAGCAGCAGCGCGCTCAGCTCCAGGGCCGCGGTGCACGAGGTCGTGAGCAGCGCCTCGGGGGCGCCGGTCTCCGCGCGGAGCAGCCGGCTGGCGCGCTCCGTGAACGGGCCGCCCGAGGAGGTGTGGCCGCCCTCGACGGACTCGCGCATGTACTCGAGCTCGGCGCCGGCGGTGCTGGCGCGGTTGAACGCGATCGGCGGCTGGCTCATGGTCCCCTTCGGCTGGTCGCTGGGTCGGTCCGGCGTCATCCTGCCGCATCCCGCCACGGCAGCGACCGGCCGAGCAGCTCGGCGAGCGCGCGGTCGCTCTCGGCGAAGTGGTCGCGCAGCCGGGCCGCCAGGTCGGCGGGCAGGTCCGCGGGGAGGCCCTCGGCCCCGCTGCGGCTGCTCTCGTTGACCGGGACGCCGAGCTCCGCCGGCACGAACCCGGGGTCGACACCGATCGCGGCGTAGGCGTCCCGGATGCGCGTCGGATCGGCGACGAGGTCCTCGAGCAGCAGCACGGTGACGTCGTCGCCGAACCGCTCCAGCCACGGCGCGAGGTAGTCGGCGTACCGGCCGCGCTCGAGGTAGGCGTACGGCGAGACCGAGGTCCGCCGCGGGTCCCACGGCAGCGGCCCCTCGAGGTTGCGCTCGAGTGCCTCCGCCAGCGGCCGCTCCTCGAGGCCGGAGTCGCGGCTGAAGGACCAGTGCGAGGCCGCGCGCGCCACGGGGTCGCGCAGCTGCACCAGCACGAGCGGGTCGCCCAGCACCGCCGCGGCGCGGTCGGCGCAGGCGGCGTACTCGAGGTAGCTGGTGCTCTTCTCGCCGAGGACGGTCTCGTCGGTCGCGTGGGCGAACCAGGTGGCGCGGTACCAGTCCGCGCCGCGCTCCACGACCTCGTCGGACAGGAAGACCTTGGGCTCCGGGCGCGCCGGCCGGGCCATCGCCACCTGCGGGTGCGCGGCCAGCTGGTCGTGGAGGTACGTCGTGCCGCACCGCTGCGCGCCCACCACCAGCAGGTGCCGGGCACGGCTCACTGGGGGACCCGCGTCAGCACGTGGTAGCTGTCCTCGCTGCTGACGGCGTTGAGCGTGCGCACGACGTACTCGCCGAGCATCGACAGCAGCGCCATCGTGAAGCCGCTGAAGACGGCGAGCAGCACGACCAGCGTCGTCCAGCCCTCGACGCGGGTGTCGCCGAAGATCCCCATCAGCAGGTAGACCCCGCCGAGCAGGAACGCGAGGCCGGAGAGCGCGAAGCCCATCAGGGCGGCCAGGCGCAGCGGGAACGAGGAGTAGCTGAAGAGGATCGTCAGCACGAGCCGGACGATCCGCAGCATGGAGTAGTTGCTCTTCCCGACCGGGCGGGGCTCGTGCCGGACGGTGACGTTGCCGCGGTGGCGCGAGTAGAGCAGCGCCTGGCCGGTCAGGTAGGGGTGCGCGGTGCGCGAGGCGCAGATCCGGTCGACGACGTCGCGACGCAGGATCCGGAAGTTGGAGACGGCGAGGTCCTGCGGCTGGCCGAAGATCCGCCGGTTGATGAGGTCGATCATCTTGCTGCCGAGGCGGCGGTAGCCGGCCGCCTGCTTGCGCTCGAACTTGCCGAAGACGACGTCCTTGCCGTCCATGGCGGCGTCGATGAGCAGCAGCGCCTGGTCGGGCGGGTTCTGCAGGTCGTCGTCCATGGTGATGACGAAGTCGCCCGTCGACTCGCGCAGGCCGGCGAGGTTGGCGTGGTGCTGGCCGTAGTTGCGCAGCAGGTCGAGCGCGACGACGGTCTGGTGGGTGCGCGCCTTCTCGGCAATGACCTCCCAGCTGCCGTCGGGGCTGCCGTCGTTGACGAGGATGACCTCGTGGTCGAGTCCGGCCTCCGTGAAGACCTCGACCACGCGGTCGACGGTCGTGCCGACGATCTGCTCGCTGTTGTAGACCGGGATGACGATCGAGTAGCGGAACTTCGTGCGGTCCAGTCTGGGGGAGGGGTCGAGCGGGGCCCCCGGGCGTGCGGTCATGGCGGTCAGTGTTCCACGTCGGTGTTGTACGTCGGTGGCTCAGCGATCCGGGCTCGTCCCCGCCTCCGCGAGCAGCTCCCGCAGGGCCGGCGCGCGGTCGCGCAGGTCCCGGTCGAGCCACCACGTCATGTTGGTGACGCGGCCCACGCGGACGTACTCCTCGCGCAGCGACGGCTCGAGCCACTCCGGCACCGTGCGCTCCGTGACGACCGCGTGCGGCCGGGTGGCGAGCATCCCCTCGGCATAGCCGGCCAGCCCGCCGGGCCAGGTGTCCTCGAGCCACCGCTCGACCGGCGGCGAGAACATCACGGCCCGGGGTTCCTGCTCCGTCCGGCTCAGCACGAGGGCCGTCGGAGCGCTGACCGCGAGCAGCCGCGGCTCGCTGGGCAGCTCGGCGAGGACGGCGTCGACGGTGTCGGCCTGCAGCGCCATCTCGTCGGTGCGGGTGGTGAGGCCGAACGTGACGGCCAGGGTGACCGCCCCGGCGACGAGGGCGGCGGTACCGGCACCCGCGAGGACTGCCCCAGGAAGGCCGGCAGACACGCGCCGCAGCAGGGCCGCGAGCAGCGCGCCGAGACCGCCGGCCCCGAGCGCGGCGAACGGCATGAGCGGGAAGGCGTCGGGCCAGCTGTTGTACGACGCGGCCGTCCATGCCGTCGCGGCCACGGCGCCCGCGGCGATGCCCGCGAGGAGGGCGCGGTCCCAGCCTGGGCCCGCCGGGCCCTCAGGGTTCTCGGGGTTCTCGGGGCCCCCGGGGCCCCCGGGGCCCCCGGGGCCCCCGGGGCCCTCGTGGCGGCCCCCGGGGCCGGTGCGGCGGACGAGCCCGGCCCCCACGGCGAGGACCACGACGGCCAGCAGCCCGGCCACCAGCAGGTGGACCGACCAGCCGAACCCGCCGCTCAGCCTGGTCCACGCGGCGGGCAGGTCGTCCAGCGCGCCGTACGTGCCGGCGTAACCGGCGTTGATGCCCCAGAACCCCTCGAGCAGCACGTCGAAGGCGCCGTACAGGAGGTAGGTGCCGGCCACGAGGCCGGTCGCCAGCAGCCCGCCCACGGCGACCCGGATGAGGGCGACGAGGCGGCCGTCGGCCCCCGGGTCGAGGAGGACCGCGAGGGTGAGGACCACGATCGCGGGCACGAACGCCGGCTGCCAGGTGAGGGTGGCGAGGGCCACCAGGAACCCCGCGGTCGGCCACCGCCGGTGCGCCGCCGCGAGCATCGCGGCGAGCACGAACATCACCATCGGCGTCTTCTCGCGCGGCCCGTACGTCGCCAGCTCGACGAGGCCGCCGAAGCTGAGCAGCGCCGCGGCGGCGACCAGGCCCGCGTGGGGCGACCGGAACACCCGGGTGGCGACCAGGTAGGCGAGCCCGACCGAGACCGCGGTGAAGCCGAGGTAGAGCGCCCGCATCGCGACCACGTCGTCCGCGCCGCTGTCGGCGCCCAGCAGCCGGCCCAGCCAGGCGCCCAGCCCGGGCAGCGCCTGCGCGAGCGGGCCGGCGCGGTTGACCACGGCCTCGTACGGCAGGTCGCCGTCGAGCACCTGCTGGCCGCCGTAGGCGTAGATGCCGAGGTCGCGGGTGAGCAGGCCCTCGAAGCCGCGCGGCAGGTACGCCGCGACCGCGGTGAGCGCGCAGAGCAGCGCCAGCGCCGGGTCGACCCAGCGGCGACCGGCCGGCCCGGGCGCGTCCTCCGCCGGTGCCGGCCCGGTCGGCTCGGCCGTGGTGCTGGTGGGGGCGGTCATGCCTGCCTTCCGTGCGGGCGAGGAGCGGGCTGTCAGGCCGAGTGTGCCCCAGCCAGGTCGACGACCACGGGAGCGTGGTCGGAGGGGCTGGTGGGCAGGCCCCGGTCGGGGTCCCGCTCCTCGGTGTCGATGAACGCCCCCGTCACGCGGCCGGCGAGGCTGGGGGAGCAGAGCGCGAAGTCGATCCGCAGCCCGCGGTTCCGCTGGAAGCGGTTCCGGTAGTAGTCCCAGTAGGTGTAGACCTCCGGGCCGGGGGTGTGCGGCCGCACCACGTCGACGTACCCCGTGTCGAGGAACTGCTGGAACGCCGCCCGCTCCGGCGGGGTCACGTGCGTCGACTTCGCGAACTGCTTCATGTCGAACACGTCCTCGTCGCGGGGCGCGATGTTCCAGTCGCCGACGAGGGCGGTGTCGCCGTCGACCCACTCCTTGGCCGCGTCGTGGAGCCGGGCCAGCCAGTCGAGCTTGTAGACGTAGTGCGGGTCGTCGGGCTTGCGGCCGTTGGGCACGTAGAGCGACCAGACACGGACGCCGCCGCAGGTGGCGGCGATGGCACGGGCCTCGGGGGCCGCCGGCTCGCCCCAGCCGGGCATTCCGGGGAAGCCGACCTGCACGTCGTCGAGGCCCACCCGGCTGATGATCGCGACACCGTTCCACTGGCTGTGGCCGGCCGCGGCGACCTCGTAGCCCAGCGACTCCAGCCCCATCAGCGGCAGCTGGTCCTCGCGGGCCTTGGTCTCCTGGAGGGCCAGCACGTCGACGTCGTGACGGGTCAGGAAGGCCTCCACCCGGTCGATCCGGGAGCGGAGGGAGTTGACGTTCCAGGTGGCGATGCGCACCGCGCCACCCTAGGTCGTGGGGTCCGTCGTACGACGTGGAGTCCCACGTCGGCGCCTCCGCCCCTTACCGTTGCGTGCCATGGAGCAGTCGGCACTCGGGGCGCACACGACGGACACGTCCGGTCCGGACCCCGCAGGGGAGCCCCGGACGGGAGACGTGGAGGCGCCGGTCACCCGGGCGGAGCGGGCGGCCGGGTGGGCTGTCCACACCTTCACCGCCACCGGCGCCGTCATGGCGCTGCTGATGGTGCACCTGTCCTACGAGGGCCGGGTCACCGCGGTGCTGTGGCTGTTCCTGCTGTCGATGATCGTCGACGGCTGCGACGGCTTCCTCGCCCGCCACTTCCGGGTGAAGACGACGGTGCCCAGCATCGACGGCGCCCTGCTCGACAACATCGTCGACTACATGACCTACGTGCTCGCGCCGATGCTGCTGCTCTGGTCCAACGGCTTCCTGCCGGGCGGCGTCGCGGGCGGGGTGGTGGCCTCGATCCCGGTGCTCGCGTCCTGCTACCAGTTCTGCCGCAGCGACGCGAAGACCGACGACCACTTCTTCCTCGGCTTCCCCAGCTACTGGAACATCGCCGCCTTCTACGTGATCGTCCTCGACCTCGGTGTCACCGCCGCGGTGTGGCTGCTGATGGTGCTGGCCGTGCTGGTCTTCGTCCCGGTCAAGTACGTCTACCCGTCGCGCACCGCGACCTTCTGGGGCCTCAACATGACCCTGGCCGTGGTGTGGCTGGGACTCTTCGGCCTGATCACCTGGCAGCTGCCTGACCCGAACCCGTGGCTGGTCGCGCTGTCGCTGGCCTACCCGGCCGTCTACCTCGTCGAGAGCCTCTGGCTGACCGCCCGGTCGGCCACCTCGGCGAGGGCGGCCAGGAACCGGTCGACGTCCTCGACGGTCGAGTAGGCCGCCAGCCCGGCGCGGACCCCGCCGGTGTCACCGAGGCCGGCGTGCCGGGACGCCTCGATCGCATAGAAGCTGCCCGCCGGCGCGTTGACCCGGTGGGCCGCCAGGCCCCGGCTGACGTCCGGCCCGTCGACGCCGGCCACGTTGAACAGCACGGTCGGGGTACGCCGCTCCGGCCGGCCGTGGACCGTCACGCCGTCGATGCCGGCCAACCCCGCCAGCAGCCGCTCGGTCAGCTCGCCCTCGTGGCGGCGTACCTCCGTCATGGCGGCGACGACCCGGCCGCGGCGGGTGCCGTTGCTCCCGTTGGTACCGTCGGGGTCGGCCAGCCCGGCGATCCAGTCGATCGCGGCGGTGGTCCCGGCGAGCAGCTCGTAGGGGAGCGTCCCGAGCTCGAACTGCTCCGGCACCGCCTGCGTCGACGGCAGCAGCTTGTCGGGGTGCAGGGTCTCGAGCAGCGCCGGGTCGGCGGCCAGGACGCCGAGGTGCGGGCCGAAGAACTTGTACGGCGAGCAGACCAGCAGGTCGGCGCCCAGCGCCGCCCGGTCCACGACCCCGTGGGGCGCCAGGTGGACCGCGTCGACGTGGACCAGCGCACCGACGGCGTGCGCGGCGTCGGCGACCCGGCGTACGTCCGGGAGGGTGCCGAACAGGTTGGAGGCGGCGGTGACCGCCACCAGCCGGGTCCGTTCGGAGAGCACGCTCGCGACGTCGTCGAGCTCGGCGGTGACGGGGTCGAAGCCCAGCCAGCGGACCGTGGCGCCCGCGCGCTCCGCCTCGATCACCCACGGCCGGATGTTGGCGTCGTGGTCGAGCCGGGTGACGACCACCTCGTCGCCCGGCCCCCACGGGCGGTCCCCGGAGCGGGCCAGGGTGCGGGCGAAGTCGAAGGTCAGCTGCGTCATCGACCGCCCGAACACGACCCCGCGCGGGTCGGTGGCGAGCAGGTCGCCGACGGCCTCGCGCGCACCGGCCACCACCGCCTCCGCCAGCCGCTCGGCCGGTGTGACGGACCCGCGGTTGGAGAGGCCGGCCGTCATCGTCGCCGCCACCGCCTCCGCCACCTGCCGAGGCACCTGCGACCCGCCCGGCCCGTCCAGGTGGGCCGCCGGGAGCCCACCGTCGGCCGGCCGGAGGGCGGGGAAGTCGGCGCGCACGCGGTTCACATCCACGCCCGCCATCCTGTCAGGGCGCAGGAACGCCCAACGGTGACCACACGGAGGTCGAGCCCGTCGAGACCCGGCAACCGGTGATCGAGGTGCGAGGCCGCTCGCGGCCGAGCCTCGAGATCCCCGCACCGGCGCAGGGCCGCAACAGAACGCCGGTCGAGCCCGTCGAGACCCGGCACCGGTGATCGAGGTGTGAGGCCGCTCGCGGCCGAGCCTCGAGATCCCCGCACCAACGCAGAGCAGCAACCGAACGCCGGTCGAGCCCGTCGAGACCCGGTGACCGAGGCAGGGCGGCGACCATACGGAGGTCGAGCCCGTCGAGACCCGGTGACCGAGGCAGGGCGGCGACCATACGGAGGTCGAGCCCGTCGAGACCTCTCACGATCGGGGCAGCACCCGGCTGGGATTGGGGCGGAGCCCCGGGCCGACCGTAGACTCGCCCCCCGTGGCTCTCACGATCGGCATCGTCGGACTCCCCAACGCGGGCAAGTCGACCCTCTTCAACGCCCTGACCAAGAACGACGTCCTCGCGGCGAACTACCCGTTCGCCACCATCGAGCCGAACGTCGGTGTCGTGGGCGTTCCGGACGACCGGCTGCCGAAGCTCGCCGAGATCTTCGACTCCGCCAAGGTGCTGCCGGCGACGGTCGAGTTCGTCGACATCGCGGGCATCGTGCGCGGCGCGTCGGAGGGCGAGGGGCTCGGCAACAAGTTCCTCTCCCACATCCGCGAGTCGGCCGCGATCTGCCAGGTCACCCGCGTCTTCCGCGACGAGGACGTCACCCACGTCGACGGGGAGGTCAACCCCGCCAACGACATCTCCACCATCCAGACCGAGCTGATCCTCGCCGACCTGCAGACGGTCGAGAAGGCGGTCCCGCGGCTGGAGAAGGAGGCCAAGGGCAAGAAGGACCTGCTGCCCGTCGTCGACGCGGCCAAGCAGGCGCTCGCCGCTCTCGAGGCCGGTACGCCGATCATCGCGACCGACATCGACCGCGACCTGATCCGGGAGCTGTCGCTGCTCACGGCGAAGCCCTACATCTACGTCTTCAACTGCGACTCCGACGAGCTCGCCGACGAGGAGCTCAAGCAGAAGATGCGCGACATCGTCGCGCCCGCCGAGGCGATCTTCCTCGACGCCAAGTTCGAGGCCGAGCTGGTCGAGCTGGGCGACGACGACGAGGCCCGCGAGATGCTCGCCGAGATGGGCATCGAGGAGCCGGGCCTCGAGGTGCTGGCCCGGGTCGGCTTCGACACGCTCGGCCTGCAGACCTACCTGACCGCCGGCCCCAAGGAGACGCGGGCCTGGACGATCAAGAAGGGCGCCACCGCCCCCGAGGCCGCCGGCGTCATCCACACCGACTTCCAGCGCGGCTTCATCAAGGCCGAGATCGTCTCGTTCGACGACCTCGTCGAGGCCGGCTCCATGCTCAAGGCCAAGGAGAAGGGCCTCGTCCGCATGGAGGGCAAGGACTACGTCATGCAGGACGGCGACGTCGTGGAGTTCCGCTTCAACGTCTGACGAACGCCGCCTGCCGGGGCGTGATGCGTCGGCTCCGAGGCCTAGGTTGACGCCATGACGTTCGTGAACGCCGGCTCTCTCGGCGCGATCCCCGGGAAGCGCGACGAGCTGGTCGCACACCTGACCCGGCCCAACGCGGCCCTCGCCGACGCCGGCTGCCTGATGTACGACGTCGGCGTCAGCGCCGACGACCCCGACTCGGTCTACGTGGTCGAGGTGTGGACCTCCGCCGAGGCGCACCGGGCCTCGCTGGAGCTGCCGCAGGTCCAGGAGGCGATCGCGGCTGCGCGGCCGCTCCTGTCCGGGCAGTTCGGTGGGTTCCGATTCGACGTCGTGGGCTCGCCGCTTGGCGGCGCTGCTCGACCCGACGCGTCCTCGTGACCCGGCTTCCCCGTCCGGGCGGGCGCGCCGTCGCTTTGCTTGCCCTGCTGGCGATGCCGTTGGGCGCCTGCGCGGCCGACGACCCGAAGCAGGCGGACGGCCCGCCGGCGTACTGCGCCACCTCGGACGGCGCGGAGGACCTCGAGTTCTGGCGCCTGGTCGAGCAGTCCTGCCGGGTGGCCACCGATGGCGACGTGCAGCAGGCGCGTGCGCTGCGCGACGTCCTGGAGGACCTCGACACGGAGCAGGTCGCCGGCTTCCACCGGACGTTCGTGCGTCTCAACCGGGCGCTCGACACGGAGCGCGTGGCGGCGGTGGCCGACGAGGCCTGCCTGCCGGGCGCCGGGCTCGGCGACGACCTCTCCACCGACTTCCGGAGCTGGGTGATCGCCCACGGCCAGACCGCCTACGAGCGGGTGCTCGCCGACCCCGAGGTGCTGGGCGACTTCCCCGACCTTGCCGACGGCTGCGGCATGGGGGAGCCGTTCGGCTACGCCGCGTTCCGTGTGTACGCCGACAAGGCCGGCCGCGAGGCGGCGCTGTCGCGGCTGCCGAGCCTGGAGCCGACGGCCGCACCAGGCGCGTAGCCGACTGGTCCGCGAAGCCTGCTCCGGCTCGGCCGCGCCTGTGGCGAGGAGCCGGCAGGGTGGGTAACGTCGAGGGTCCGCCACTCCCAGAGGAGGTTGCCTGATGCGCACGAGGACCTCGGTCGGGACAGCAGGACTGCTGCTAGCCCTCGCTCTGAGTGGTTGTGGCGGCGACGACAGCGGTGACGCCGGTGCGGAGACGGATGCCGGCGGGGACAGCGCGGCGTCGTCGACGGACGCGCCGGACGGCGACGACCTGCTGGGCGAGTACCTCGCCGGCAGTGGCCTGAGCCCCGACATCATGAGCGGTGGCGAGAGCGACTGCATGAACCGCGAGCTCCGCGAGGCCTTCCCGGACGGGTTCCCCGACGGGTTCCGTGAGGACCAGGCGGCGACCGAGGAGGTCATCGAGGCCGTGGATGCGGCGGCCGAGGCCTGCGACGTCGTTCTCTAGGCACGCGCCACGACCCCGCGACCCCGGCGTGCGGCCGGCGTGCACAATCGGCGCCATGGACCTCGACGACGTGCTGGAGGAGATCCGCGCCGAGGTGGCGCCGCTGGTCGGCAAGGGGATGGTGGCCGACTACATCCCCGGACTGGCGTCGGTCGACCCCCACCAGTTCGGGATGGTCGTCGCGATGAACGACGGCGACATCCACGTCACCGGCGACAGCGACGTCCCGTTCTCGGTGCAGAGCATCTCCAAGGTCTTCAGCCTCGCGCTCGTGGTCGCCCGGAACGGTGACGACGTCTGGCGTCGCGTCTCCCGCGAGCCGTCGGGCAACCCGTTCAACTCCCTGCTCCAGCTCGACCAGGAGTTCGGCAAGCCGCGCAACCCCTTCATCAACGCCGGCGCGCTGGTGGTGACCGACCAGCTCCACCACGTGACCGGCGACGCCGCCGCCGCGATGCGCGAGCTGGTCCGGGCCGAGAGCGGCAACTCCGGGATCGACGGCGACCCGGCCGTGGCCCGGTCGGAGGCCGAGAAGGGGCACCGCATCGCCGCGATGGCGCACCTTCTCGCCAGCTACGGCAACCTCGAGTGCCCCGTCGAGGAGGTGCTGGACCAGTACTTCTGGCAGTGCTCGCTGTCCATGACCTGCCGCGAGGTCGCGCTGGCCGCCGGCCTGCTGTCGCGCCACGGCGTCCGTGCCGACGGCACCCGCATGCTGTCGCTGAGCCAGACCAAGCGCATCAACGCCGTGATGCTCACCTGCGGCACGTACGACGCCGCGGGGGAGTTCGCCTACCGGGTGGGCGTCCCCGGCAAGAGCGGGGTCGGTGGCGGGATCGTCGCCGTCATCCCCGACCGCTGCACGATCTGCGTGTGGAGCCCCGCGCTGCTCCCGTCGGGCAACTCGACCGCCGGGCTCGCCGCGCTCGACCTCTTCACCAGCCGGACCGGCTGGTCGGTCTTCTGATCAGTAGGTGAGGCTGCGGTCCGCCTCGAACGCGAGCTGCACCAGCCGCGGCGGCATCGCGAACTCGGCCGGCTTCCCCTCGAGGTCGCTCTCGGTCAGGCCGCGCGCCTTGCTCGACATCCCGGACACGAAGAAGCGCCCGCCGCCGGCGACGAAGCCGTCGAAGGACTCCCGCAGCGAACCCGTGCCCAGCCCGGTCAGCGAGTCGAGGACCGCGTCGCGCAGCAGCTGCACGGCGTCCCCGGCGAGGAAGACGTCGACGCTGTGCCCCTCGTCGACGGCGGCCTTGGCCACGAGCAGGCCCAGCGCCGCGCGGGTCGGCGCCTCCGGACCGCAGCTGATGTGGATCAGCAGCTTGCCCATCTCGCACGTCCCTTCACTCGGACCTCGGGCCATCACTCGGACCTCGACTGTCGCAACCGGGCCCGACCGGGACAAGACCCACGCGGGCCAGATCCCGTGGACAGGGGAGCGCTGCGGAGAGACGCTGGACGGGTGGGGGACAGGACGGAGATCCCCATGACCCAGCAGACGTCCAGCAGGCAGCCGGAGCTCCCCGCTCCCACCGAGGGGTTCGTGCTCACCCACTTCCTGGTGGTGGGCGACCAGGACCGCAGCAGGGAGTGGTACGCGAAGGTGCTCGGCGCGACCACGGTGATCGAGCGCGACCCGGTGATCCTCCAGGTCGCCAACTCGTGGATCGTCCTCAACGAGGGCGGCGGACCGACGGACGACAAGCCCGAGGTGCACCTCGACGTGCCCGACCCGTCGCGGCCGGTCAGCGCCTTCCTCAACATCCGGGTGGCCGACATCGCCCGCTGCCACGAGGAGTGGACCGCGGCCGGGGCGACGTTCCTCACCGAGCCGAAGGACCACGGCCAGGAGATCCGCGCCTACATGCGCGACCCCGACGGCCACCTCATCGAGGTCGGCCAGGCCACCGGAGTCCTGCAGCGCTGACCCGCGGCACATAGGCTCGACCCATGGAGCTGCACCCCGTCTCGCCGGTCGACGCGATCTGGCTGAACATGGACCGGCCCGAGAACCTCATGGTGATCGAGTGCCTCGTCATGCTCGACGGACCCGTCGACCGGGCCAGGTTCGAGGACCTCGTGCAACGCCGCATCGTCGACCGCTACCCGGTGTTCCGGCGGGTGCCGGCGCCGCCGCGCCGCCGGTTCGGCCTGCCGATGTGGCGCGACTTCCCGGACTTCACGCTCGCCGACCACATCAAGGAGGTGCGGCTCGACGCGCCGGCGGACGACCACGCCCTCCAGGAGTACGTCGCGTCGTTCCTGGCCACTCCGCTGCGGCGCGACCGCCCGCTGTGGGAGCTCCACATCGTGGAGGGGCGGGCCGAGGGCCCGGCGATCTTCGCGCGGCTGCACCACGCGCTCGCGGACGGCATCGCCCTCACCGAGGTGCTGCTGTCGCTCACCGACGAGACCCCCGACGCCGACCGCGGCGACGTGCCGGAGCCGGCCCGCGGCTGGACCGTGCTCGCCCGCGAGGTCGCCGACTCGCTGCGACGCGCGCCCCGCTCGATGCGGCGCAAGCTGCGCGCCTCGAAGATCCTCACCACCCTCGCCGTGCTGCGGCAGGGCCCGGCGATCCTCGGCAAGCTGCTGCTGACCCGCACCCCCTCGACCTCGCTGGGGGGCCGGGCGAGCGCGGTGAAGAAGGTGGTGTGGTCCGACCCGATCCCGTTCGAGGAGGTCCGGTCGTTCGCGAAGCGCACCGGCACGACCATCAACGACGTGCTGGTCGCCGCGCTCGCCGGCTCGCTGCACCGCTACCAGACGGAGAAGGACGGGCGCGCCGTCGACCTGCCGACCATGATCCCGGTGAACCTCCGGCCTCCCGGGAAGCCGCTGCCGCTGCTGCTCGGCAACCGCTTCGCCCTGGTGCTGCTCCCGCTGCCCTCGGAGGCCGCGACGCCGCAAGCCCGGCTCGCGCAGACCAAGCGCCGGATGGACGGGATCAAGGGCTCGCCCGAGGCGGTCATGACGTTCGGCATGATCCACGGCATCGGGCTGCTCGGCCGCCGGCTCAGCCGGATCCTCGTGCGGTTCTTCGCCGCCAAGGCGGTGGGGGTGACCACCAACGTCCCCGGGCCGCGCGAGCACCGCTACCTCGCCGGCACCCGCATCAACGGGCTGCTCGGCTGGGTCCCCGGGTCGGGCAACCAGACCCTCGGCACGTGCATCTTCACGTACGCCGGCACGGTGCGGGTCGGCTTCAAGACCGACGCCGCGGTCATCCCCGACCCGGAGCTGATCCTCGAGGGGTTCCATGCCGAGCTCGACGAGCTCCTCGGGGCCCCGGAGCCCGCCCGGACCCCCTGACGGGCCGCAAGACACCCGCAACGTCATACGGTCCGGTCGCTATAGCGACCGGACCGTATGACGTTGCGCGCTCGGCAGAGCCTCAGCCCTTGGTCGACCCCAGGGTCAGGCCGGAGACGAACTGCTTCTGCAGGACGAAGAAGACGATCAGCACCGGCAGCGCCACCAGCACGGAGCCCGCCGCCACCAGGTTGGTGTCGGTGAAGAACTGGCCGCGCAGGTTGTTCAGGCCACTGGTGATCGGCAGCTTGTCGAAGTCCTGGATCAGCACCGTCGCCCAGAAGAACTCGTTGTAGACCCAGGTGACCTGGAGCGTGGCGAGCGCGGCGAGCGCGGGCCGCACCAGCGGCATCGTCATCTGCCAGTACTGCCGCCACACGCCGGCGCCGTCGATCTGCGCGGACTCGTAGATCTCGTGGGGGAGCGTCTTCATGTAGTTGGAGAGCACGAAGGTGCAGAAGCCCATCTGGAACGCCGTGTTCACCAGGATCAGCGCCCAGTAGCTGCTCAGCATCGAGCCGGAGTCGCTCATCCACAGCGGCAGCGGGATCTCGCGGAACATCCGGAAGACCGGGATCAGCAGCGCCTGCGGCGGCAGCAGGTTGGCGGCCAGGAAGAACCCCAGCAGCGTCAGGTTGAAGCGGAAGCTGAATCGGGCCAGCACGAACGCCACCATCGACGACAGGAACAGCGTCAGCACGACGGCCGGCACGGTGATGTAGAGCGAGTTCAGGAAGTACTGCCCGAAGCTGCCCCGCTCCCACGCGGTCGTGTAGTTGTCGAACGTCCACCCGCCGAAGGAGAGGTAGCCCTCGCGCTGGGTGTAGGCGTAGTCGCGGAACGAGTTGAGCACTGCCCACACCAGCGGGAAGAGCCAGATCAGCGCCAGCACCAGCATGATGACGGTGGCGACGTTGCCGCGGGGCTTGTTGAGGACGCCGCCCTCGACCCGCTTCGGCGCCTTCCCCTTGCCCTTGCCGCTGGCAGGCGGGTCCTCGACGGCGGTCTGCGTCGTCCCGGTGAGGGTCGCGCCCGGCTTCTCGGTCCGGTTGTTGGTCGTGTCGTCAGTGGTCACGGCTGCTGCTCCCGGAAGACGATGCGCAGGTAGAAGGCGATGAACACCGACGAGATGATCATCATGATGACGGACAGGGCCGAGCCGAACCCGTAGCGCGTGGCCTCGCCGATGACGTTCTGGCTGACCAGCGCGGCGATCAGCTCGAGGCCGTTGCGGCCCTTGTTGATCACCCAGACGATGTCGAAGGCCCGCAGCGACTCGATGACGACGATGACGAGCACGATCAGGTTGATCGGCTTCATCACCGGGAAGACGATGTGGAAGAACGTCTTCACCTCGCCCGCCCCGTCCACCGCGGCCGCCTCGCGCAGGCTGTGGTCGACGCCCTTCAGGCCGGCCAGGTAGAGCAGCATCACGTAGCCGGTGTGGCGCCAGGCCGTGGCCACCAGCACCGCCCACAGGTTGATGTCTGGATCGCCGTACCAGTCGACCTCGGAGCCGAAGACCTGGTTGATCAGGCCCTGGTCACGCGAGTAGAAGAGCTGCCAGATGAAGCCGACCAGGGCCAGCGACAGCACGACCGGCATGTAGAACGCGGTCTGGTAGAAGCGGCTGCCGCGCATCTCGCGGTCGAGGATCACCGCGAGCAGCACGCCCAGCATCGTCGGGAAGATGAAGAGGAAGACCAGCCAGATCACGTTGTTCTGGATCGCCGGCCAGAACGGCGGGTAGATCTGGGTGATGTCCTCGTAGTTCTTGAAGCCGACCCACTCGATCGTGTCGAGCCCGCCGAAGCCGTTCCAGCGGCCGAAGGACAGTGCCCCGGAGGCGAGGGCGGGGAGCCAGACCAGCCACAGCACCAGCAGGGCCGGGATCACCACCATGACGGTGACGATGATGCGGTCGCCCCGGTTCAGGCGCCGCTTCGGACTGGGAGGCGCCTCTGCCTCGCCGGTGGTGGGCCCCGTGGGCGCTGCGTCGGGTGTCGCGGTGCTCATCCGCTGGTCCTCCCGGTCGGTGACGTACGACGTTCCGTGCAGGCTCCCGGAGCGCCAGGCTGGGCGCTCCGGGAGCAGGGCGGATCAGAAGATGGACTCCTTCTGCTGCTGCATGCTGTCGGTGATGTCGTTGATGTTGCCCGGGTTCCGCAGGAAGTCCTGCAGGGCGGGGATCACGACGGTCGAGGCGAAGTCCGAGTTGGTGTCGCGGTCGAGGAACTGCGCGATGTTCTCCGCCTCGCCGACCACCTGGGCCGCCTTCTTCTGCAGCTCTGAGTAGCTGTCGAGGCTGGCGTTGGAGTTCGCCGCGATGAAGGGGGCGTCGGCGCCCTCGTTGGCGGCGTTCGCAGCCTCGGGGGTGCCGAGCCACTTCAGCATCTCGATGCCGGCCTCCTGGTTGGGCCCACCCGCCGCGAGGCAGAAGCCGTCGATCGGCGCGTCCAGCGCACCGGAGCCGATGCTGTCGTCGAGCGCCGGGAACGTGAAGAAGTCGAGGTCCTCCTGCACGTCCGGGATGGCGTCGGCGACGAAGGCGCCCAGCAGGTACATGCCGGTGTCGCCCTTGGCCAGCGAGGTCGCCGCCTCCTGCCAGGTCCGGCCCAGCGGGTCCTCCTGGTGGAACGGGAGCAGGTCGGCCCAGGTCTCGAACACCCGGCGCGTCTCGGCGCTGTTCCACGCCTCCTCGCCCGCCATGAGGCCCATGTGGTAGTCGAAGCCGTTGAGGCGCATGTTCAGGATGTCGAACGTGCCCATCGCCGGCCAGCCGTCCTTGTCGGCGAAGGCGAACGGGGTGACGCCCTTGCCCTGCATCTCCTTCATCAGTGCCAGGAAGTCGTCGTTGGTCTCCGGGACGGCCCAGCCGTTCTTGTCGAAGACCGACTTCCGGTAGAACACCGCCCACGGGTAGTAGGAGACCGGGACGAAGTACTGCTTGCCGTCGACGGTCGCCGCCTCCTGGAAGGCGTCGGTCATGCCGTCGATCGGCCAGACGTCGCTGATGTCGGTGAGCAGGCCGTTGTTGGCCAGCTGCGCCATGCGGAAGCCGGCGAACCACGTGAACACGTCGTCCGGCGAGCCCTGCAGGTAGGTGTTGATGCTTTCCTGGAACGTGTTGTGGTCGACGGCGTTGACCTCGACGTTGACGCCGGTGGTCTCGCCGTAGGCGTCGGCCATGGCCTTGAGCCGGTCGTACGCCGGGCCGGAGCCGGCGGCCTCGTTCATGCCGAACTTGACGGTGTTGCCACCGCCCCCGCCGGCACCGTTGTCGTCGCCACCGCACGCGGCCAGGAGGCCGGGGGTGCCGAGGGCGAGTCCGCCGAACGCGGCCCCGCGCAGGAAGTTTCGCCGGGTGGCCTGGGCGGTGACGATCGCGGAGCCGGGAATCGCTGAGCCTGAGAACGGGCGGCGCGAGGAGCGGGTCATGGGTGAGTCCCTCCGGGGGTTCGACGGGTGCTGAGCCGAGACGGTGGTGAGCCTGCGTGTTCGGTCAAAGGTGAATCTGACAGAAACACACAGATTCCGACAGAGTGACGGCCCTCACAGACAGGTGTCAAGGGTCCCGGGTGCCCGTCTCACGGGTCGTGACCAAGGCGTGACCTGACGGCGGAGAGCCCGCAGCGGCGCGGGTTCCGGTCTAGCCAGGCTGGCGGCCCGTGGGGCGCCGCGCGCTCCGCGACTGAATGACGGTCGATGCCGGTCGGGCAGTAGGACTGGCCCAGCAGGGCCGGATGCGATGGGAAATGATCGAATCTGTTGACTCTGGGCCGGGGGCTGGACGAAGGTTGAGCCCATGCCTGCGCCGCTCCCCACGATGGCCTTCGGTGGCGACTACAACCCCGAGCAGTGGCCCCTCGACGTCCAGCTCGAGGACGTCGAGCTCATGAAGGAGGCGGGCTACGACCTCGCCACCCTCGCCGTCTTCGCGTGGGCGAAGCTCGAGCCCGCGCCCGGCGAGTTCGACCTCGAGTGGCTCGACGAGGTCGTCGAGCGGCTGCACGGCGCCGGGGTCCGCATCGACCTCGCGACCGCCACGGCGTCGCCGCCGCCCTGGCTCGCCCACCGGCACCCCGAGACGCTGCCCGTCACCGCCGACGGCACCACGCTGTGGCCGGGCGCCCGGCAGGCCTACTGCCCGTCGTCGCCGGTCTACCGCGAGCACGCACTGCGCCTCGTGCGGGAGCTCGCGACCCGCTACGGCTCCCACGAGGGCCTCGCCCTGTGGCACGTCGGCAACGAGTCCGGCTGCCACGTGGCCCGCTGCTACTGCGACACCAGCGCCGCGGCGTTCCGGACCTGGCTGCAGCGCCGGTACGGCGACATCGAGGCGCTCAACGAGGCCTGGGGCACGGCGTTCTGGTCGCAGCGCTACGGCTCCTTCGACGAGGTGAACCCGCCGCGGTCCGCCCCGGCGTTCCCCAACCCCACGCAGCAGCTCGACTTCCACCGGTTCTCCTCCGACCAGCTCATCGAGAACTACGTCGCCGAGCGCGACCTGCTGCGCGAGCTCTCGCCCGGCGTGCCGGTCACCACCAACTTCATGGTCACCGACCACATCCGCGACATCGACTACTTCGCCTTCGCCCGCGAGGTCGACCTCGTCACCAACGACCACTACCTGCGCGCCGAGGACCCGCAGGGCTGGCGCGAGCTGGCCTTCTGCAGCGACCTGGTGCGTGGCGTCGCCGGCGGCGACCCGTGGCTGCTGATGGAGACCTCGACCTCCGCCGTGAACTGGCAGCCGCGCAACATCGCCAAGCGCCCGGGCCAGCTGCTGCGCAACGCGATGGCGCACGTCGCCCGCGGCTCCGACGGCATTCTCTTCTTCCAGTGGCGGGCCTCCCGGGCCGGCGCCGAGAAGTTCCACTCCGGGCTCGTCCCGCACGCCGGGACCGACACCCGCCTGTGGCGCGAGGTCGTGGACCTGAGCCGCCGGCTCGACGACCTCGAGGAGGTCGCCGGGGCGCGCGCCGCCAACCGGGCCGCGATCCTGTTCGACTGGGAGGCCTGGTGGGCCTGCGAGCTCGACTCCCACCCGAGCACCGACGTGCGCTACATCGACCGGGCCCACGCGTTCCACGCCGCCTTCGTGGACCGCCAGGTCGGCGTCGACGTCGTCCACCCCGGGTCCGACCTCTCGGCGTACGACCTGATCGTCGTCCCGACCCTCTACACCATCACCGACGCCGCGGCCGACGCGCTGCGCGCCGCGGTCGAGCGGGGCGCAGTCGCCGTGGTCACCTACTTCAGCGGCATCGTCGACGAGCACGACCACATCCGGCTCGGCGGCTACCCCGGCGCCTTCCGCGACCTGCTGGGCGTGATGAGCGAGGAGTTCCTGCCGCTGCGGGCGGACGAGCAGGTCCGACTCTCCGACGGCACCACCGCCGACGTGTGGGCCGAGGACCTCCACCTCCGCGGCGCCGAGGCCGTCGTCACCTACACCGACGGGCCGGTGCCCGGCACCGCTGCCGTCACCCGCCACCAGGTCGGCGACGGCGTCGCCTGGTACGCCGCGACCCGGCTCGACGAGGCGGCCACCGGCAGCCTGGTCGAGCGTGCGCTCGACGACGCCGGCATCGGGCGCGGGCCGGTCACGCCGGGGGTCGAGGTCGTCCGCCGGGTCGCCGAGGACGGGCGTCGTTGGGCGTTCGTCATCAACCACACCGACGACGAGGTCCCGGTCGCCCTCAGCGGGCACGACCTGATGGCCGGCGCGCCGTACGGCGGCACGGTCGCCGCCGGTGGCGTCGCGGTGGTGCGGGAGGACTGATGCTCGCCGTCCAGCGCCGTGCCCGCATCCAGGAGGTCCTGGAGCGCGACGGCACGGTGCGGGTCAGCGACCTGGTCGAGATGCTCGGCGTCTCCGACATGACCATCCGCCGCGACCTCGACATCATGCAGCGCGAGGGCCTGCTCGAGAAGGTCCACGGCGGTGCGACGGTGCGCGTCGAGCCGGCCACCGCCGAACCCGGCTTCGCGGCCAAGTCCGCCCGCCGGCTCGCCGAGAAGGAAGCGATCGCGGAGTGCGCCGCGAAGCAGGTGCGTCCCGGGTCGGCCATCGCCATCTCCGCAGGGACCACCACCCACGCCTTCGCGCGGCACCTCGTCCACGTGCCCGGGCTGACCGTCGTCACCAACTCCATCTGGGTGGCCGACGAGCTCCACCGCTCGGGCCAGGAGTCGGTGTCGGTGCTGCTGACCGGGGGCCTGCGCACCCCCTCCGACGCGCTGGTCGGCCCGCTCGCGATCGCAGCCCTGCGGTCGCTCCACCTCGACGCGGTGTTCATGGGCGTGCACGGCATGGACCCGCGTGCCGGGTTCAGCACGCCCAACCTGCTCGAGGCCGAGACCAACCGCGCCATGATCCGCGCCGCCCGCCGGCTCGTGGTGCTCGCCGACTCCAGCAAGTGGGGCGTGGTCGGGCTCAGCTCGATGGCCGAGCTGTCCGAGGCCTCGCTCATCATCAGCGACTCCGGCCTCCCCGCCCCCGCGATCGGGGTGCTGTCCGAGGCCTGCGACGAGCTGGTCGTCGTGGAGCCCGCGGAGCACACGCCCGAGCTGGCCGACGGCGTCCTGGAGGACAGGCACAGCTGAGCGCGGCTGCCGGTCGGCAGCAGCCGGCCGGGGCGGCACTCGGCTGGCGTGGGGCTAGCGTGGCGGGATGGAGTGGCTGGTCAGCGCCCTGGGTCTGCTCGTCGTGCTGCTCGTGCTGCGCGACATCTTCCACACCCTCTGGCACCCGCGGGGCTTCGGAACCCTGGTCCGCCGGGTCTTCGCGCTCATCTGGCGCATGGCGCGCGCCTTCAACCGCCGTACCGGCCGGTCCACCGAGCTCGCCGGCCCGGTCGGCCTGCTCGCGGCGGTCGGTGCGTGGGCGGTGCTGCTGGTCGCGGGGTGGGCCGTGGTCTACCTGCCGCACATGCCGGAGGGCTTCCACTTCAGCAAGCCGCCCTTCCCGGAGCAGCCGGCCGACCTCGAGTCGTCGGCGTACCTCTCGCTGGTCGCGGTGACGACCCTCGGCCTGGGCGACATCGTGCCGGCCGACCCCGTGCTTCGGGTGCTGGTGCCGCTGGAGGCCCTGGTCGGGTTCCTGCTGTTCACGGCCGCGATCTCCTGGATCCTGCAGATCTACCCCGCGCTGGTGCGTCGGCGGTCGCTGGCGCGGCGGCTGGCCGTGCTGTCCGGGACCCCCGGCACCGTCGAGCTCCTGGAGCGAGGGGAGGGCGGCGCCCCGTTGCTCGGCTCGCTGACCGCCGAGCTGGCGACCGTCGAGATGGACCTGCGGATGTACGGCGAGACCTACTACTTCCGCGAGCGTGACCGCGAGCTGTCTCTGGCCGCGCAGCTGCCGGTCGTGCAGCGGCTCGTGGCGGCGGGCGCGGGCTCCCCGTCCGCCGAGGTGCGGCACGCGGCGCGGGTGCTCGAGGGCGGCCTGGCCGCGTTCGCGGACTGCGTGGCCGGCGTCGTCGGGATCTCGGGGGAGCTGCCCGAGCTGCTGGCCGGCTTCGCCGCCGACCACCAGCAGGAGCAGGCGGCTGTCGGGGAGGGCCCCGACTAGGAGCGCTGCTGCTCCTCGGCCTGCATGCTGCGCATCGCGTAGCGCCGCGCCCACGGCTGGGCGCTGAGGCCGTGCGCGACGACGCTGAGCGCGATGGTGAGCGAGACCGCGGTCAGCACCACGTCGGCGTCGCCGCCCTGCAGCTCGTCGAAGGCGATGAGCCCGAAGACCACCGAGGCCATGCCGCGTGGCCCGAACCAGCCGATGAACGCGACCGTGGCCAGGCCGTTGCCGCTGCCGAGGAGCGACACCGCCACCGGGACCATCCGCATCACCGTGAGCGCGAGCACCGCGAAGAGCACGACCTGCCAGGTGGCGTCGGCGACCGAGGGGAGCATCACGGCCCCGAAGAAGAACCACACCAGCAGCGACAGCAGCTCGCCGGTGCGGATGTCGAAGCGCAGCGTCACGTCCCGCACCGGGGCGTCCACCACCGTGCCGAACGCCAGGCCCCCGACGAAGGCGGCGATGAAGCCGTTGCCTCCGACGGCCACCGAGGCGGAGTAGCAGGCCAGGGCCAGGGCGATCGACATGATGGCCTGGTAGTCCTCGACCACCCACGACCGCCGCAGCGACGCGGCGAGAAGCCGACCGCCGACGTAGCCGACCGCGAGTCCGACGAGGACGCCAAGCGCCATTTGCGCCAGGGCGTCGCCCGGCCCGGTCATGGCCCGCGCCTCCTCGTCCCCGACCGCGGTCGCCACGAAGAACAGCACGAACGGCGTCGCGATGCCGTCGTTGAGGCCGCTCTCCACCGACAGGGTGCGCCGGATCCGTTGCGGCACCTCCTCGTCCTCGGTCACCGCCTCGCCCAGGGCCGCGTCGGTCGGCGCGACCGCGGCCGCGATCGCCGCGGCCGCCCAGGGGTCGATGTCGGTGAGCAGCAGCACGGCGAGGCCAGTGCCGGCGGCCACGGTGAGCGGCAGCCCGACGACGAGCAGCCGCAGCGGGACCCCGGCGTCGTGCAGCAGCATCCGCAGGTCGACGTACGCCGCGCCGTGGAAGAGCAGCAGCGCCAGTGTGACCTCGGCCAGCGTCCGCAGCCCCTCGCTGCGGACCGGGACCTCGACGAGGTTGACCGGCTCGGTGGCCAGCAGCAGCCCCAGCGCCACGAAGACCATCGGGGCGGTGACGTTGGCCCGCTCGAGCCGCGCCGACAGCAGGCTCCAGGCCACGATGCAGGCGGCCAGCACCGCGACGAGCGTGACGTCGAGGCCGTGCTCCACGTCCGTGCACCTCCCGTCCCAGGAAGACCGGCTTCCCTCGCAGTCTGGCAGGCCGGACGCGGATGAGCCGCTGGTCCGGCCCGGCGAGTGCCGGGCGCCCGCCGCTCGCGCAGACTCGGACCGTGGAGACCGAGGACCTGAGGCTGGCGGTCTACGACACCTTCCGTCGGGGCGACCTGCCGCGCGTCGCGGTCCTCGCCCCCGCGCTGGGGGTGTCACCCGACGAGGTCCGGGAGGGCCTGGCCGGGCTGGCCGCCCAGCGGCATGTGGCGCTCGGCCCGGACGGCGAGATCGCGATGGCGCACCCGTTCGCCGCCGTACCGCTGGGGTTCTCGGTGATGGGCCGGGACATGCCGTGTTGGGGCGGCTGCGCCTGGGACTCGTTCGCGCTCCCGCACCTGCTGCCCGAGCAGGCGCCGGTGCTCGTGGCGACCACGTGCCCGGCCTGCGACCGGCCGCACGCCTGGCGGGTGGACGACCGGGAGCCGCCGGCCGGCGACCAGGTGGCCCACTTCCTGATCCCGGTCGCGCACATGTGGGACGACGTCGTCCGCACCTGCGGGAACCAGCGGATCTTCTGCTCCGAGGCCTGCGTCGACGACTGGCTCGAGCGCACGGGCCACGAGCGCGGGTCGGTGATGGACCTGACGACGCTGTGGCGGCTGGCCTCCGGCTGGTACGCCGGGCGGCTGGAGCGCGGGTACGTCCGCCGCGAGCCGAGCGCGGCCGCCGACTACCTGCGCGGGGCAGGGTTGTCGGGTTCGTTCTGGGGGCTGCCGGACTGACCGGCGCCTGCGGCGGTGGCCGCCGGCCTATCTGCGCCGGTGGAACCGGATGTCGCCGTTGGGCAGCTCGGTGTGGAGGTACCGCTCGTCGTGGGCGCGGTGGTGGTGGAAAGAGCAGAGCAGCCGGCCCTCGGCGAGGTCGGTGCGTCCACCGTGGGCCCAGGGCTGCCGGTGGTGGTGTGCCTCGCACCAGGGGGCGGGGATGTCGCAGCCCTGCGCCCGGCAGGCCCGGTCGCGCACGGCCATCGCGCGGCGCTGGGCGGGGCTGAAGAGCCGTCGCGAGCGGCCGAGGTCGAGGACCTCGCTCTCGCCGCCGAGCACCATCGGGAGGACCCGGGCGGTGCAGGCGAGGCGGCGGGCCTCGCCCGCCGAGATCGTGTCGCCGGAGCCGAGCGCCGCGCCACCGAGGTCGTCGCGCAGCGCCGCGAGGTCGATGGTGATGACCACGGTGGTGGCGTCGCCGCCGTGGAGCGGCAGCCGCGCGGGGTCGACGGCCTCGAGGAACGCGGCGAACGCCTGGCCGGCCCGCTGGTCGTGGGGGAGGCGTTCGGCGGTGGCAGCGTCGTCCGCCCCCTGGCGCGGCGAGGTGAAGGCCTCGAGGTAGGTCTCGAGCCGATGGGCGACCGCGTCCGGGACCTTGATCCGGAACGAGGTGGTGCCGTCGCCGTTGCGGTGGCTGGTCAGCGAGGTGGTCCGCCGGGCCCGCCGCTCCTCGCGCTCGAGCGCCCGGCGCTCGTGGTCCTCGCCGAGCTCGGGGGCGACCACGTCGAGGATCCGCCTGCCGAGGGTGCGCAGCTCGCGCGGCCCGAACGTCGCGGCCTCGCCGACCAGGTGGGCCTCCGCTCGCTGGCAGACGTCCAGCCCCACGTCGGCCGGCAGTTCGTCGAGCGCGCGGGCGATGACGTGGGCCTGGTCGACGTTGACCGAGCCCTGCGCCAGCGCGACCGCGAGCACCTGCCACCGGTCGAGGGAGGCGGCGAGCCTCGCGTCTCGGCGGTCGCCCGACCGGTCGCTGCGGAGACAGCTCGAGAGCCACGCGGCGACGTCGCGACAGCCGTCCTCGTCGGCCACGTCCGCGGAGGTGGCGACCAGCCGCAGCCGGAGCGACTCGAGCTGTGCGGCCGCCTGGGAGACTCCGCGCAGCGCCTCCCGCTTCTCGTCGGTGGCCAGCAGGTCCACCGGCACGTCCGCGACCGCCTTGAGCAGGTCGGCCAGCGCGTCGACGGTGTCGAGAACGGGATGGAGCTCGGCCACGGGCTCACACCCCCTTGCTTGCCCCGGCTTTGTCCAATCGTACATATGTTCGAACAGGTGGGCAAGAGATGTGGCGCCCGGATGTGGAGGAAATCCCGGCCTGCCGGACCCGCAAGCCAACCTCGTGGCGTTGTCCTGACCGTGGCCGTCGCGGCGAGCGCTCGGCCTGGCTGGCGCTGTGGGTGTGGCCCACTCCTCGAACCAGCCGCCGGGGAAGGCCGGGGCGCTGGTGGCCACCTACCCCGGGCGGACCGACGCAGCCCAGGAGCGATCCGAGCTGGTCGTCGTCCCGGTGAGAGCGGTCGTGACCGCAGCTGGCAGAAGGCCGGGCCGGGCCGCCGCAGCATGGGTCCACCTGTGGGGGGTTCGACGCTCCCACCAGGACGGCGCAACTCCACTCTGGCGCGCGCCGCGGCGTGAGAGTGTCCGCGTCGGACCTTTTCACCAAGGTTGGCGAACTGGTTGGCGAACTGGTCGGCGAACTGGTTGGCGAACTGGTCGGCGAACTGGTCGGCGAACTGGTCGGCGAACTGGGCTGGGAACTGGGCCGCTCAGCCCTCCGCGCCGGCCGTGGTCGGCACCCAGCGGGCCAGCGTCTCGGCGAGCGTCTCGGGGTCGATCGGCTTGGAGACGTAGTCGTCCATGCCGGCGTCGCGGCACAGCTGCTGCTCCTCGACGGTGACGCCGGCGGTCATCGCGATGACGGGGGTACGACGCTCCTCGCCCTCGCGCCGGCGCAGCTCGCGGGTGGCGTCGTACCCGTTCATGATGGGCATCTTCACGTCCATCAGCACGGCGTCGTAGGTCCCCTGGGCGAGCAGGTCGAGCGCCTCCTGGCCGTCGGCGGCGAGGTCGCAGGTGTAGCCGATGTGGTCGAGCATGCCCTGCGCGACGAGCTGGTTGGTCGTGCTGTCGTCGACGACCAGGAGGTGGCCGAGGACGACGCCGTCGGGCGGTGTCGGGACGCCCTCGCCGGGCGTCTCCTGGTCGGGCTCCGCCTCGGGGGACCAGGCGTCGTTGATGGCGGCCTGCAGCTCGGAGAGGCGGACCGGCTTGCTGAGGCTGGCGGCGATGCCGGCTTCCTGCAGCTCGGACCACGGCACGTCCGGGCCGGAGGTGAGCATCAGCATGGGGGTGCCGGTGAGGTCGGGGTCGGCGCTGACGAGCTTGCCGAGCTCGACCCCGTCCATGCCCGGCATGAGGTGGTCGAGCATGATCAGGGCGTAGGGACGCCCGGTGTCGCTGGCGGCGGTGAGCGTGTCGAGCGCGGTGGGGCCGTCGTCGACGGTGGCGACGTTCATGCCCCAGGCGGAGAGCTGCTCGCTGAGGATCAGCCGGTTGGTCTCGTTGTCGTCGACCACGAGCACCTTGACGCCGGTCAGCCCGCTGGGCCGGCGGCGCGGGCGGGTCTCGCCCTCGACGAGGCGCAGCGGGACGGTGAACCAGAAGGTGCTGCCCTCGCCGGGCGTGCTCTCCACGCCGATCTCGCCCCCCATCGCGGTCGCGAGCTGGTGGCAGATCGTGAGGCCGAGCCCGGTGCCGCCGAAGCGGCGGGTCGTGGAGGTGTCGGCCTGGGTGAACGGCTCGAAGAGCTGCTGCGGGTCGGTGTCGTCGATGCCGATGCCGGTGTCGCGCACCTCGAACCGCACCAGGACGCGGTCGTGGCTGCGGTCGACCTCGTCGGCGGAGATGACGACCTCGCCCTCGCTGGTGAACTTCACTGCGTTGGACGCGAGGTTGAGCAGCACCTGGCGCAGCCGCGAGGGGTCGCCGTTCACGGTCGCCGGCAGCGCGGGGGAGCAGTAGGCGAGCAGCTCGAGGCCCTTGCGGCGGGCCGGGTCGGCGACCAGCTCGGCGGCGCCCTCGACCACCTCGACGAGGTCGAAGTCGGTCTCCTCGAGCTCGAGCTTGCCGGCCTCGACCTTCGAGAAGTCGAGGATGTCGTTGATGATCGCCAGCAGCGCCTCGCCCGCCCCGCGCACGCCCTCGGCGTACTGCCGCTGGCGGGGGGTGAGGTCGGTGGTGAGGAGCAGACCGGTGAGGCCGATGACGCCGTTCATGGGCGTGCGGATCTCGTGGCTCATCGTGGCGAGGAACGCCGACTTGGCGCGTGAGGCGTCGAGGGCGGCGTCGCGGGCGGCGGCCGCCTCGGCGCGCGCGGACCGCTCGGACGCCAGCAGCAGGCGGACGCGGGCCAGCAGCAGCACGGTGAGGACGAAGTAGCTGACCAGCGCGTCGTAGATCGGCTCCTGGGCCGGGGTGTAGTGGGTCCAGATGTGCAACGGCGCCGGCACGGTGAACGGCACGACGGCGATGGTGAGGCTGAAGGCGGCGGTGCGGTTGCGCGACTCGGCCACGCGGGGGCGGGCCGGGGGGCGGTACCACGTGGCGCGGGCGACCAGGACCACGGACGCCAGGCAGCCGAGCTCCATCAGCAGCATCCCGAGCCCGCCGTCGGGGACCGCGAGGTACGTCGTGTGGGCGGCGAGCAGCAGGCCGACGCCGAGCGCGAAGAGCCAGTCGACCTGGTCCCGGCTGCGGCGGGTGAGTGCGAGGCGGACCGCGAGCGCGAGCAGCAGGAGGTCGGCGACCGGGTAGGCCAGCATGACGAGCTGCTCGCCGGTCGTGAGGCCCGGGTCGGACACGACCGTGTCGAGCGAGAGCCCCCAGAGCACCATCGCGGAGACCGCGAGGATGGTGAGAACGTCGAGGATGCTGTCGACGTCGACCCGGCCGGGTGTGAGAGTGCGCCGGAGGCTGCGGAGGAGCGCCACCCCCAGGAGGGCGTAGCCGCCGAGCAGCAGCAGGTCCGGCAGCCAGCTGGTCGCGGTGTCGTCGAGGCGGAGCGTGCGGCGGACGATCTCGGCGAGGGCGTTGAGCACGAGGTAGCCGGCGATCAGCCCGGGGATGGCGCGCTGCCCGTCCGGGGCGCGGCGGGCGCCCAGCAGGCCGACGACCGCGGCGGCGAGCACGACGACGAGGAACAGCGCATCCGCCGCTGCGGTGCCCGTCGGCACGGCAAGGCGGGCAGCCACGACCGCCCCCGCTGCGCCCAAGACACCCAGGGTGGTCCCGCTGCGGACCCACTCCATGTCGGCAGCCTAAGCCTCACAGCCCCCATCCGCACCAGAACGAAGATCGAGCCTCATCCCGGTGGTCGAGCCCGTCGAGACCTGGTGGGCAGGGCAGCAACCCACGCAGGTCGAGCCCGTCGAGACCTGGTGGGCAGGGCAGCAACCCACGCAGGTCGAGCTCGTCGAGACCTGGTGGGCAGGGCAGCAACCCACGCAGGTCGAGCTCGTCGAGACCTGGTAGGCAGGGCAGCAACCCACGCAGGTCGAGCTCGTCGAGACCTGGTGGGCAGGGCAGCAACCCACGCAGGTCGAGCTCGTCGAGACCTGGTAGGCAGGGCAGCAACCCACGCAGGTCGAGCTCGTCGAGACCTGGTAGGCAGGGCAGCAACCCACGCAGGTCGAGCCCGTCGAGACCTGGTAGGCAGGGCAGCAACCCACGCAGGTCGAGCTCGTCGAGACCCTCAGGCCTCGCCCGGCAGCAGCTCCGGCTCGTGCAGTGCCGGCCCCTGCTTCATCCACCAGATCGCGGCTCGGCTGTACCAGTCCTCCTCGTGCACCGCGCACTTCTCGATCTCGGGCGCCCCGGACATGCCGAGTGCGAAGAGCGTCGCGGCCCGCACGGACCCGCGCGAGTCGGGCGAGACCTGGTTGAGGATCGCCCGTGCCTCGCCGGGGCTGATCGGCTCGTCGCTGAGGCCGAGGTTGACCAGGGCCCGGGCCTGCAGCGTCGGCCGGACCTCCGTCAGGGCGCGCATCGCGATCTCGGGCCGTCGACCGGCGAGTCCGACCTTCATCAGCAGCGCCCACGCGCGCGCGGCGAGGAAGTAGTCGGAGACGCCGATCAGCTGCTGGCACTGCCGGGAGACCGCGAGCCGGTAGGGGCTGGCGGTGAGCAGCATTGCTGCGTGGTCGCGCCGCATCTTGTGGTTGTGGAACAGCGCCTCGCGCAGCAGTCGCCGCATCATCATGTCCGGCTCGCTGTGCCGCGGTCCGTCCGTGTCGTTCTGCACGGCGACGGCGAGGTCGGCGACCACCCGTGCCGCCGCGTTCCGGGAGACGAGCTCGCCGGTGCTGCGGGCCTCCCCGAGCTGCCGCTGGACCCGGCGGTCGCGGGCGGCAGCCATGACAGCCTCGAAGTTCTGGAAGGGAAGCTGCATCGCGAGGTCGAAGGCATCGAGCCCGCCGTCGAGCGGCTTGCTGCTCCGGATCGCCGTGGCGGCGTACATCTCCAGGGCCTGCATGGAGGACTCGGGGAAGTGCCCGAGCCGCAGCTTGGCGGCGGCGACCGACGAGGCGGCGCGACGCAGGCCCTTGGAGTCGCTGCTGAGCATTCGCAGGACCAGCGACGACGCGACGGGGTCGCTCACCTCGCTGTAGAGCCTGAGGACGGGGCCGATGACCTGGGTGTCCTCGTCCATGACGAACTGCCCGATGGCCATGGAGACGAAGCGCTGGGCCGACGGGTGCCGGATGAGCGTGGCGGCGGCCTCGTAGCGGCGCACGTAGCCCAGGCCGACCGACCGGCTGAGCTCCCGGACGAGCCGCGTGCTCAGGTCCTGCCACTCCTGCTCGCGGAGGAAGACCCGGTCGTACGCCGTGAGCTCGGCCGCCAGCCGTTGCCAGTGGACGCCATGGGCCTGCTCCGTCAGGACGGCGTCGAGGAGGTGGTCGAGGTCGCCGGCGTCGTCGTGCCGCTCTGGGGAGTAGTGGTGCTGGTAGCCGTTCTCGCCGAAGGTGCGGCGCAGGCCCATGGTGACGGCTGCGAGGCTGCCCTGACCGAGGCCGAGCACCTCCTCGTAGCCCCGGATCGCGGCCTGCGAGGCAGCCTGAGTCCCGGACTCCCACCGAGAGATGCGGGTGTTGTCGACGGAGACACCGCGCTCCCTGAGCGCCGCGACGAACCGCTCGCGATGGGTGATCTCCTGATCGGGGTGCAGGATCCGGGTGGTCGCCAAGAGCCACGCGACGCGGGCCTCGGTCCCGATGTGTCGCGCGGACATGGGTGTGCTGTCCTCAGGCAGACGCTGAGGACGGCCCCGCCGGCGTGCTGCCGGCGGGCTCGTATCAAGAGCCACGACTGGTTGTGCTTTCCCCCGTAGACGATGAGCTCCCCCGCTGGGCTCATCTGACGCGACTCCCGAGCGCCAGGGAGTTTTATTTCAGAAATCGGGGGGCGCTGCAACAAGAACTCGGAAACTCGTTCCCCGGCCCTACGTTCCTTCCGGCGCATCGGAGTGACTCCGTCGCGCAAGCTCTCGTGGCCCTCGGGCCAAAAAGGTCGGATCGGGGGAGGACCTTTCCCCCTTCCGCAACTCCGGAAGGAAACAGCATGAACAGCAGCGGCATGAAGCGGGGACTGGCGACTGTCGCCGTCTCCGCCCTGGCGGTGACGGGTCTTCCGTTCCTCGCCACTTCGGCCTCGGCCGCCTCGGGCGACACGATGTCTATGCACTCGCACGGTCCGGTCCGTGACGGCAACTCCGCGGGTGGCTCGGTCATCGTCAAGAGCTCGTCGGACCAGATCGACCCGGCAAAGATCTGGGTGACCAAGGCTGACTACAGCGGCGCCAAGAAGATGGGCGCGGGTAAGGAGATCACCTCCCCGGCCTTCGACGTCGACGTCATCTCGTTCACCCTGCTCGACGGCGACAAGGACGCCGCGGGCGTGAACAAGTTCGCTGACGGCTTCTACCACTACGAGGCCATCACCGCCGTCACTCTCGGCACCGCCAGCAAGGCCACCTTCGGCCTTGTCGAGGACGCCGACGGCAACGACGCGGTCAACGCGTCGGACCCGAAGACCGTCGTCGAGGTCACCCCGACCGGTGCCCCGGCTTCCGTTTCCGTCTCGCCCTCGTCGCAGACCACGGCCACCGGCGAGCAGTCCCCGGCCTACACCGTCGAGGTGAAGGACGCGGCGGGCAACCTCACCCAGGTCGCGCCTGGTGAGGCGTTCAACGTCACCTCCAGCGGCGACGCCGTCGCCACCGGTGCGCTGGATGACAAGACCCTCAACGACGGCAAGGCCACCTTCACTGCCACCGCGCCCACCGGTGGCACCAAGCCGCTCACGGTCGCCGGCAACGGCACTGGTGCGACCAAGTCGACCCTGATGGCTGGTGCAAGCCTGAACGTCCTCGAGCGGGCGACGATCACCGAGGACGAGTTCGACCTCGCCTCGGGCGCCGACACGTGGTCGAAGGACTCGAAGTTCGGCGACCCCGTGCAGGTTCGCGTGGACCAGGACTCCATCACCTTCAACTTCGCCAGCAAGGACGGCGCCGACGAGGGCACCGCCCCTGACGACGCGAACAAGGCCATCCTGCTCACGCTCAACAGCGCCACCCTCAAGTTCGACGGTCTGAACACCAAGACCTACTCGGTGGTGCTTGACGACGACGGCAAAGGCTCGCTCACGGTCAAGCCGAGCGGCATCGTCGAGGACCGGGCGTTCACCTTCGCTTCGGCCGGCTCGGGCATCCCGTCGACCACCGTGACGTTCAAGCGCGCGACCGCCAGCTCGGTCAAGTCTGACGCCGCTGCCTACGTCACCAAGGTCGGTAGCCCGACCGACGTCGTCGTCACCGTCAAGGACCAGTTCGGCAACGCCATCGGCGCGCCGGCGCAGGTGCAGATCGTTCGCGGTGTCCGCAACGGTGCCACCACTACCGCCCGCACCACGGTCAACTCCGCGGGTCAGGCCACGATCACCCTCCCCGACGCTGGCACGATCCCGGGCGTCGAGACCTTCACGGTCAACCTGTTCGACGACCAGTTCGACGCCACCCCCACCAACTCCGAGGGCGGCACGATCAACTACACGACGGACGGCCGCGGAGCCGACTACGTCATCACTGGCGCTACCTCGGACGCGGCGGCCACCACCATGACCCCGCTGTACGACGCGAAGGCTGGTGCAGGCGACTCGACCACCATCAACATCGCCGGCGGCACCCCGAAGGTTCCCGCCAAGGTCACCGTCGACAACGGGGCGCTCGTGCTCTCGGGCGACGACACCACCCTTGACAAGGGCGTTGCGTCCAAGAGCATCAGCCTCAGCGACGCCGGCACCGGTTCGTTCAAGGTCGTGGGCACCAAGTTCGGCGTCACCACGGTGACGATCGAGAGCGCCGGCCGCACCAAGACGGTGAAGCTGACCGTCAAGGCGCCGACTGCTGCTGCGGACGTGATCAAGTCTGCTCGGAACGTTGAGCTCGAGGGTCCCAAGAAGGCCAACGCCGGCGAGGTCGCGACCTTCACGGCCACGGTCACCGACGCCTTCGGCAACGTGGTCCCCGGTGTCCCCGCCGGCAGCCTGCAGTTCCAGGTCACCGGCCCGGCCAACGCCCAGTCGGCTGACTCCGTCACCGACGAGGCTGGCGAGTTCGAGTACGGCGTTCTCCTCACGGACAACGCTAAGTCGACCGTCTCCGTCAAGGTGACCGGTGTCAGCAACGGCGGTGTGACGCCGCAGTTCGGCAAGGCCGTCAACACCTACACCGACAAGAACGACGCCCCGGGTCTGACCGCTTCGGAGAACGTCGCCACCGCGTCGATCGAGAACGTCGTCAACCTGACGGAGCTCGAGGAGGCCGTCAAGGCGGCCGAGGCCAAGGTCGAGGCGGCCCAGGACGCCCTCGCCGAGGCGCAGGCGGACCTGTCCGTCGCCGAGGCCGAGCTGCGGGTCGCCCGCAGCGAGGTGAAGGCCGCCAAGGCGGACCTGCGTCAGGCCAAGCGCAAGGGTGAGGGCATCCGTGCCGCCAAGCGCGCCCTGCGCGAGGCTCGCGGCGACCGTGCGATCGCGAAGGCCTCGGTTGCGGCCGAGCAGCTCGTGGTCGACAACCGCATGGAGCGTCTGGCCAAGGCGGAGGCGGAGCTCGCCGAGGCCAAGAAGAAGCTGGACGAGGCCAAGAACAGCTGACGCACCACCCGGATCTGAGATCCCGCTCCGCCGGGGAGCTACTGCCTCGGCGGGGCGGGTGATCCGGACGGACGTCCCCGATCGCGAACGGGGAGTCCCTGGGAGACCAGGGACTCCCCGGACTCGAAACCGGAAGGTCTCTCAGCCAAGCGGAACAGCGGCTCTGGGCGGCACACCAAACTTCCACCGGGGGCGACCAGGCACCACAGGTCGATCTTCGGCCGGCTCACCGCCGGCCATCACGGGGGCAAGGCTCCCGCAACCCCCGAGCAACAACTGAAGCAAGAAGTCGGGACACACAGACGCGGTCCGGGCCATTCTCTGTTTGCCGCTGCGCGAGAATGGTCCGGACCGCCTGTCACACACTAGGACATGTGGTCTCGAGTCCCCGGCAATGGCGCCGTCACGTGAGTTACGTGGCGGCGTTCGTCGTTCCGGGGCAGTGGCGACCACTCGGCGTGCGAGGTCTCGACGGGCTCGACCTCCGTGCCTTGAAGCCCTGCTTGCCTTCCGGGGTTTCGGGGTTCGCCGCTCAAGTGCCGCACACCTCAGCCACCATTGCCAGGTGTGCAAAGAAGGGGGAGTCATCGTGAGCAGGGGTGTCATCAGTCTGGTGGCGGCGGTGGCGCTGCTCGCGCCTGCCATGCCCGCCGCTGTGGCGGCGCCGCACAATCACTACGGCGAGTCCGCTCGCAAGGTGGCCAGGGAGATCAACTGCAAGAGGTTCGACCGCAATGGCAGTGGTCACTTCAACAAGGACTCCGGCGTGTGCTGGGTCAAGGGCAAGCGCGTCAACGTGATCACGTTCCGTGGTCCGCGGCAGCAGCGCGACTGGAACGACTACGCCAAGGCGTTGCTCCCCGATGGGCACTGGTGGGCCAACGGCAAGGGAGCGCTCGTCACGGCGCGGAACGGCAACAAGCCGGCGGCGAAGATCGGTGCGAAGCGGCTGCCCGGGGTGCTGAAGCACTCGTAACCGGCGCGGGAGGGGTCGGCGCACGAGATCTCGACACGCTCGCTGCGCTCGCTGCTCGATCTCTCAACGACAGGTCTCGAGGGGCTCGACCTCGGTCAGAGCCGGATCGGGTAGACCCAACGGCGGTGGGGGTGCTCGCTGAGGGACCAGAGCTCGCCGCGGGAGGGCCAGCCCACGAGATCCTCGGGGCCCATCGGTGTGGCCCAGCGGTGCCGGGTCCAGGCGCCCGGCTCACCTCTGTGCAGGGAGCCCAGGGTGAACGGGCCGTGGGAGGTCGAGACGACGAGCCAATCGCCGTCGGAGACGACGCCCTGCATGTGCCCGACGCCGGCGTCCACGAGCCAGGTGGGCCGGGCGACGCCGTCACCGTCGGTGGCGAGGTGGCCGCTGCCTGGCTCGAGGGCGTATCGGACGAGGCGGCGGGTCTGGCGGCCGCGGGCGTACTCCCCGGCCAGCAGCGACGGCGTACCCCCACTGCGGTCGAGGGAGAAGAAGGAGAAGCGGAACGGCTCGGTGCCCTCGTCGGTCTCCGCCGCGTAATGGGTCCGGACCGGCAGCAGCCAGCGGTAGCCGTACGTCGTCAGCCCTGAACGCTCCGGGACCCGGACCAGGTCGTCGAGGTGGGCGGTGACGAAGCCCCTCGCTGTTGCGGCGACGTGGACGATGCCGCGGCGCCACACCAGCCCGCCCGCGTGGATCTTGACCGGCGCCACGGAGACGTTGCCCTGCGCGTCGACGGCGGCGTCGACGAGCAGCACGTGCGCGTAGCGGTGGCTGTCGAGGTCGACCAGGCTCAGCCGTACGCCGTGGTGCCCGTCGGGACGCGGCTTGGCGTACCACGTCGTCAGCACCACCCGGTGCCCCTCGACCAGTCCGTCGGGGGAGCCACTCGCGTCCGCGCCGGTCGAGATGCCCTGCGGCCACCAGCGCGTCGTACGCCGGTCCTCGCGGTCCCAGGTGAACGCCCACCGCGTCCGCAGCCCGGGCGCCCAGCCGCGGCGACCCTGCCGGTCGAGCTTCTCCAGCAGTGGAGACAGGCCGACGCGCCCGCCACATGCAGTGGCGAGCGCGTCGGTCGCGGCGATCTGCTCTGCGCCGCGACGCAGCCGGACTCCGGGGTCGGTCACGCCGCGGACGATAGCGGGCCCGTCAGCGCCGCTTGCGATCCTTCTTCAGCGGGTCGGTGCCCCGCTTGACCTCCCGGCCGTCCGGCACGCCGTCCCGGTCGGTGTCCTTCTTCTTCGGGTTGGTCTTGTACTTCTTGACCTCCTGGCCGTCGGACAGGCGGTCGCGGTCGGTGTCCTTGCGGCGCGGGTTTGTCTTGTACTTCTTGACCTCCTGGCCGTCGGAGAGCCGGTCCCCGTCGGTGTCCTTCTTGTTCGGCTTCGTGCCGAGCTTGATCTCGCGGTCGTCGGTGAGGCCGTCGCCGTCGGTGTCGACCGGCGTGCAGTCGACGCCGCCGACCGGCGAGAGAGCGGTGACCGACATCGGGAACAGTTCGGCCTCGAGCGCGACGGTTTCGCCGTTCTTGATCAGGATGTCGAGGACGGTGGCCTCGGCCTGCGCGAGCACGCCGTCGGCGTTCTCGGCCGTGTGCACATCACCGCGGGCGATGGTCAGAACGACGTCGTCGTTCTTGCTGTACGGCAGCGCCAGCGCCGACCCATCGGCCGGGACCGGGTAGGTCTCGTTGCCGACGAGCAGCTCGAGCTTCGGCGCCGACCACTCGACCTGGCTGCCGTGACGACCACCGGTGGAGTACGCCGCCAGCTTGGGCTCGCCGACCATCCGCAAGGCGGCCTCACCGCCGAAGAACGTCAGTGCGGGCGCGCTCGGCTGGGCCAGCGTCGCGGTCACCTCGGAGACGACCCTGCGGGCCTTCTTGCCGCCCGCGCCGCCGCCCTCGAGCTGGGTGCGCTCGGCGACCTGCATCGCGGCCAGCTCGATCATCGGGGTGCCGCTGTCCGCACCACCGACGGCCGGGTTCGGCAGCATCGTCGTGCTCGGCAGCGGGAGCGTGGGCAGGTCGGTGGGGTCCGGCAGGATCGTCGTCGGGTCGGGCAGCGGAAGGGTCGGCAGGTCGGTCGGCACGGGCAGGACCGTCGTCGGGGCCGCCGTCGGAGCAGTCGGGCTGGAGACGGGCGCGCTGGGCAGGGTCGTGGGCAGCGTCGTGGGCAGGGTCGTGGGCAGCGTCGTGGGATCCGTCGGGAGGGTGGTGGACGGCGACGGTGCCGTCGTCGGGGTCGACGAGGGCGGGCTCGTGGGCAGATCCGTGGGCAGGCCCGTCGGGAAGCCCGTTGACGGCGAGGACGGGAACTCCGTCGGGAGGCCGGTCGGCAGCGGGATGGGCAACGTCGGTTGCCCATCCGGGATCTCCGCAGGCACGGTGCCGGACCCCTGCACCATCGCGCGCGAGGAGGTCAGCGGGACGTCTGCGGGCAGGCAGGAGGTGTCGCCGGTCCAGCGGCCACGAGAGGAGAGCGCCGTCCCGCCGAACTCCACACCCTCCAGCGAGCCCACGGTGCCGGATCGCGACGAAGACCCGGTGGTGTCCCGGCCGCGGGTCGCGACCGAGACGGCGCTCGCGGCCACCGGTGGCGCCGGCGTTGCGACGAGGTTCGAGGCCTGGGCTCGGGCGCGGTCGGGGGCGGCGGCTCTGCCGGCCTCGCCCGAAGCCGCCCCGACGCCGATGTCGACCTGGACCGGGTTGCCGGACATGTCGAGGTCGAGGCGTTTGACGCGCAGGACCTCGCCGATGGCCTCGGCGGAGAAGGTCCCGGGGTCGGGGGCGGCGTCCCCCGGGAGTGCGAACAGGAAGATCGTGCCCGTGAGCCCGACTGCCCCCGAGAGAATGGCAGGCAGGAGTGAGCCACGGCGATTCGTCATGAGTGCGGCATCCTCTGTGTCGGTTCGTCGTAGGCGTCGATCCTGTCTGTCACAGGCCGTCAGTGTGAGGATTTCGTGTGGTTCTTTACTTTGGGATGGTGCCGGTCGTGGGCGCCGCGATCGTCGCCGACGGGCGCGTGCTCGCCACCCGGCGTACGTCGCCGCCCGAGCTGGCGGGCCGCTGGGAGTTCCCCGGCGGCAAGGTCGAGGACGGCGAGTCGCCCGACGTGGCGCTCGTCCGCGAGATCCGGGAGGAGCTCGGCTGCGACATCGAGGTGACCGGCTGGCTCGCGGGGTCGGCGCCCATCAGCGAGAAGTACGAGCTGCGGGTCGCGCTCGCCGAGCTGCGCTCCGGGGAGCCGAAGCCGCACGAGCACGACGCCGTCCGGTGGCTCGGCGCCGACGAGCTCGGCGAGGTCGACTGGCTCGAGCCCGACCGTCCGTTCCTGGCTGAGCTGGCTGCCCGGTTGCGGTGACGGTCTCGACGGGCTCGACCTCCGTACGCGAGAGAATGCCGTCGTGAGAGGCATCTTCTTCGACGAGGACCACGCCCGGACGGTCGTCGCCCGGCTGGTCCGCGACGGCTACACCGCCGAGCTCAGCCGTGAGCGCCTCGCCGGCGAGGACGACGACGAGGACCACCCCTGGGCGGTGCTCACCGACGCGCCCGAGCTGGTGCTGGAGATGTACGTCGACGAGTACGACGGCTGGCTCGACCTCGACGACGAGCCCGGCCCCGCGGCCGCCCCGGCCCCACCGCTGGACCTGCCCAGCGCGCCGAAGAGGATCAAGCGGCCGCAGGAGTAGGGGCCCTGCGTCGGTGCGGGGGTCTCGAGGCTCGGCCGTGGCCGGCCTCGCACCTCGACCACCGGTGCCACTCGGCGTGAAGTTCCGTGAGGGGTCGAGCCGTGGTGGCGGGTGGTATCGCGCGGTACCATGAGGTGCATGGCCATGACGCTGCGACTCACCGAGGAAGAGACGGCCGAGCTCCGCGAGGCGGCCGAGCGGGCCGGCAAGTCCATGCAGGCGTTCGCGCGTGACGCGGTCCTTGAGGCGGCGCGCGGTCGTTCGAAGCGTCGGGAGGCGGCGATGCGCCGCATCCTCGAGGAGCGCGGCGACCTGCTCGACAGGCTCGGCAACGCGTGAGCGAGCCCGAGGTCGTCGACTACCTCACCCTCGACGACCTGCTCTTCGTGACGGAGGCCGTCACGGGCCGGGGCGACATGGTCGCGGACCCCGGTCTGCTGGCCGCCGCCGCGCTCCGGCCCCAGGCCACCGTCTTCGGTGAAGACGCCTACGTCGGCCTGTCCGCCAAGGCAGCCGCTCTGCTGCACTCCCTCGTCACGTCCCACCCGCTCGTCGACGGCAACAAGCGACTGGGCGCGGCGGGGATGCTGCTCTTCTACGACCTCAACGGCTACGACATCACCGCCACCGATGACGAGCTGTTCGACCTCATCGTCGCGGTCGCCGACGGGAGCCTGCGTGACGTCGCGGAGATCGCCGCGCGCCTGCGACAGTGGGAGACGCCTCGGTCCTGACGGTCTTGCCGGGGTCGACCGGCGGTGCCACCCGGCGTACCGGGCTCAGTTGTGCGCATCCGCAGGTCGGGGGCGGCGTCCCGGCTGCGTTTGCGCACGCGGTCACCACCAACACCAAGCCCAGGGGGTCTCGACGGGCTCGACCGCCGTGGTTGCGGTTCGCTCGCGTGGCACGGTCTCGACGGGCTCGACCGACGTGGTCGCTGCCCTGCCTCGCTTCCGGGGTCTCGACGGGCTCGACCGGCGTCGGGGCACCGCCCTGCCCTTCGTTCCGGGGTCTCGACGGGCTCGACCGCCGTGGTTGCGGCCTTGCTCCTAGTCACCGGAGGTGGGAACTAGGCTGGCGGGCATGACCGCACCCGAGTCCGAGCTCCCGGCCCAGCGGCTGCTGCTGGTCCACGCCCACCCCGACGACGAGACGATCGGGCAGGGCGCGACCATGGCGAAGTACGCCGCCGAGGGGCGGGGCGTCACCCTCGTCACCTGCACCGCCGGCGAGATGGGGGAGATCCTCGTGCCGGGCCTCGAGCACCTCGCGGCCGACCAGGAGGACAAGCTCGGCGAGCACCGGCGCGGCGAGATCGCCGACGCGATGAAGATCCTCGGCGTCACCGACCACCGCTGGCTCGGCGGGTTCGGCCGCTACCGCGACTCCGGCATGAAGTGGCACGAGGACGGCCACGCCGTCGCCGCCGACCAGATCCATGACAACGCCTTCTGGCACGCCGACCTCACCGAGGCCGCGACCCACCTCGTCGAGGTCATCCGCGAGGTCCGGCCGCAGGTGCTGGTGACCTACGACGAGTTCGGCGGCTACGGCCACCCCGACCACATCCAGGCCCACCGGGTCGCGATGTACGCCGCCCAGCTCGCGGCCGTGCCGTCGTACCGCCGCGACCTCGGCGAGGCCTGGGACATCGCCAAGATCTACTGGGGCGCCATGTCGGAGAGCCGGATGCGCGCCGGCCTGCGCATGCTGCGCGACGCCGGCGACACCACGACCTTCGAGGGGATGGACCCCGACGGCCCGCTGCCGCCGTTCATCACCCCCGACGAGAACCTCACCTGCGCAGTCGACGCCCAGGACTTCGTCGACGTGAAGATGGACGCGATGCGGGCGCACGCCACGCAGATCACCACCGACGGCCCGTTCTTCGCGCTGTCCAACAACGTCGGCTCGACGGCGTGGGGGATCGAGTTCTTCCGGATCGCCAAGGGCACGCCGGGGGAGACCGGCCCCGACGGCCTCGAGACCGACCTCTTCGCGGGCCTCTGAGGCCCGGGCGAGGGGGTTGGGGCGGGTGAGGATCGCGGCGCGCGCGGCGGCCGCCGTCGGGCTGCTGCCCGCCGGCGCCGCGACCGCGCTCGCGACCGTCGCGCTGCACCAGCGCTGGTGGGGGCTGGCGCTCGGCGCCGTCGCCACCGCGGCCGCACTCGTCGCGCTGCCGCCGGGCGCGTGGTCGCGGCTGCCCTTCGCCCTCGGCTGGGCCGGCCTCGTCGGCTGGGTGCTCACGCCGCGGCCCGAGGGTGACTACGCGATCTCCGCGGACCCGCAGGGCTACTCCTTGCTCGGTCTCGCGCTGCTGGTCCTCGTGTGGGCCGTCGCGACGCTGCCGCGCCCCGAGCGCCGCGCCCGGCCCGCCCCGCGCACCAGCTAGCCCTGGAACGTGCGGCGCATCAGCGCGGCGAGATGCTCTGCCAGCCGCGCCGTCGACCAGCGCCGCTCGACGACCAGCCGCTCGACCACGTCGTAGGACATCAGCGTCCAGAGCATGTCCGCGACGGTCCGGGTGGTCCACGGCTCGGCCAGCCGGCCCTCGCGGTCGAGCCAGCGCGCCAGCCGCAGGCAGCCGGCGTACCAGTCGCGCATCGTGAGCTGCCACAGCCGCTCCGCGTCCGGGTCGGTACCCCGCACCTGGTCGACCGCACGCAGGCTCGCCGAGACCTGGGGGTGGACCCGCGCCACGTGGCCGGCCCACTCCTCGAGCGCCGCCGCGGCGTCCGGCGCCTCCCAGACCCGACGCACCGACTCCTCCAGCCCGGTCTCCTCGTTGACGTGCGCGAAGAGCGCGGTGACCAGCTCGGTGCGCGACGCGACGTGGAGGTAGAGCGCGCGGCGCGAGACGCCTGCCCGTTCGGCGACCCGGCCCATCGTGAGCGCGGGGAAGCCCTCCGCCTCGACGATCGCCCGGGCGGCGTCGAGCACGGCGGCGCGGGTGCGCCGGCTCCTGGCGTTCAGCGCCTCCTCGACGGCAACCACCTCTCCCGCCGCTGACCAGACCACCTCGGGCCTCACGGAATGAACTTCACAGCGTGTGCAGTTTAGGGGGTCGGTAACCAGCCCCACCACCAACCCGAGGAGGTCCCATGAGTACCCGACCCACCCCCACGTCGTCAGGCCGCGCCGACGGCCCGGTGCTGGCTGTCCTGGCCGCCACCCAGTTCCTGCTGATCCTCGACGCCGCGATCGTCAACGTCGCGCTGGCCAGCGTCGGCCGCGACCTCGGCGTCTCGCCGTCCGGCCTGACGTGGGTGGTCAACGCCTACGTCCTCGCGTTCGGCGGCCTGCTGCTCCTCGGGGGACGGCTGGCCGACCACGTCGGCGCGCGCCAGACCTTCCTGGCCGGTCTGGGCGTCTTCGCCGCCGCCTCGTTGACCGGTGCGCTGGCGGTGAACCCCGCCATGCTCGTCGTCGCGCGCGCCGTCCAGGGTGCCGGGGCCGCGCTCGCCGCCCCCGCCGTCCTCGCGCTGGTGATGACGCTCTTCGCCCAGGGCCCCGCCCGCCATCGCGCGCTCGGCCTGCTCGGCGCCGCAGCCGGCGCCGGCGGCGCCTCGGGGCTGGTCCTCGGCGGGCTGCTGACCCAGACCCTGGGCTGGCGGTCGGTGCTGTGGATCAACGTGCCCGTAGTCCTCGTGATCGTCGCGGTCGCCGTACGTGCGCTGCCGCCCGTCGCCCGTCGCGCCACCCACGCAGGCTTCGACGTCGCCGGCGCCGTCACCGCGACCGCCGGCCTCTCCGTCCTCGTCTACGCCGTCGTCGACGCCGCCGAGGCCGGCTGGACGTCGGGCCGCACCCTCGCTCTGGCCGCCGCCGCGGTGCTGCTGCTGGCCGGCTTCGTGGCCGTCGAGTCGCGCGTCGCCCGCCCGCTGGTCCCGCTCGGCTTCCTGCGCCGCCGGGCGACCGCGGGCCCGAACCTGGTGGCCGCCCTCGGGCAGATGGCGATGTTCCCGATGTGGTTCCTGCTCGCGCTCCAGCTCCAGCAGGTCCACGGCCACGGCCCGCTGGTCACCGGCCTCGCCATCACGCCGCTCGTCGCCGTCCTCGTCGCCATGAACACCGCCACTCCGCGGGTGCTCGCCCGGTTCGGGCTGCTCGCGCCGATCGTCACCGGCCTCGCGCTGGCGGGCCTCGGGCTCGCCTGGTTCGCCGGGCTCGGCCCCGACGCCGGCTACACCTCGTGGCTGGCCCCGCTGGTGGTCACCGGGCTCGGCTTCGGCCTCGCCTACGTCGCGAGCATCGTCGCCGCGACCGTCGACGTGCCCGAGGACAAGGCCGGTCTCGCCTCCGGGCTCGTCAACACCGCCCAGCAGCTCGGCGGCGCGGTCGGCCTCGCCCTGGCGCTGAGTGTGGCCACCGCGACCGCCGGCGACGCCCCCACCGTCGCGGCCCTCAGCGACGGCTACACCGACGGGCTCGCGGTCGCCGCAGGCTTCGCGTTCGCGGCCGCCGCGACGGCGTACGTGGTGCTCCGCGCCCGGCGCGGCGCTGCCGCGGGAAGCGAGCCGGACGGGCGCCAGGACACCGTCGCGGCCTGAGTGAGGCCCCTCTCACGTGTCGGCCGACGATTTCGGGCGGGGTCGGGGGGCTCTCCTACCATGGCGCGGTGACTGATCCGGGACGTGAGAAGGCAGGCGGCAAGGTCGTCGTGATCATGCTGCTGGTGCTCGTCGTGCTCTTCGGAGGCGGGTACGCCGCGGCGTACGCCGGCGCCGGTGACAACGTCCCCCGGGGCACCACCATCGCCGGGGTCGACGTGGGAGGCATGGAGCCCGCCGCGGCGCAGGAGGCGCTCCAGGAGGGCCTGAGCGACCGCATCGACGAGCCGATCCCGGTCGAGGTCGAGGGGGACGTCGCCCGGATCACGCCCGGTGAGGCCGGCCTGGCCGTCGACTACGAGGCCTCCGTGGAGGAGGCCGGCGGCGAGCGGTCCTGGTCGCCCGGCCGGCTGTGGGACTACTACACCGGCGGCGACGACCTCGACGCCGTGCTCGACGTCGACGAGGACAAGATGGCCGCGACCGTCGAGAAGCTGGTCGCGGAGATGGGCACGCTGCCGCGCGACGGCGACCTGAGGTTCAAGGACGGCAAGGTCCGCGTCGTGCAGCCGCGCGGCGGTGAGCAGGTCGACGGCGCCGAGGCCCGTGCCGCCCTCGAGGCGGCGTACCTCGGCGAGGGCGTCACCGCCGAGCTCGACCTCTACCCGGCGCAGCCCGAGATCGACGAGGCCGACGTGCAGAAGGCGCTCGACGAGTTCGGCAACCCGGCCGTCTCCGCGCCGGTCACCCTGGTCTTCGGCGACGCCGAGATCACGCTCTCCCCGAAGGACTACACCAGCGCGCTGGCCGTGAAGGCCGAGGACGGCGAGCTGGTGCCGAAGATCAAGAAGAAGCAGCTCAAGAAGCTCGTCGGCAACCGGGTCAGCCAGAACGGCGCCCCCGTCGACGCCACCGTCGCGCTGGTCGACGGCAAGCCCCAGGTCGTCCCCGCCAAGCCCGGCGTGAGCTACGAGCCGGAGGACGTCACGTCGTCGTTCCTCGAGCTGGTCACCACCACCGACGGCAAGCGGCGGATGGAGGTCCCCTCGACCGTCGCCAAGCCGGAGTTCACCACCAAGGACGCCAAGGCCCTCCAGATCAAGGAGCAGGTCTCGACGTTCACGACGTACTACCCGCACGCGGACTACCGCAACGTGAACCTCAGCCGCGCGGCCGAGCTCGTCGACGGAACCGTCCTCAAGCCGGGCGAGACCTTCTCCCTCAACGACACCGTGGGCGAGCGGACCCGCGAGAACGGCTTCACCGAGGGCTTCATCATCGCCGACGGCGTCTTCCGCGAGGAGCTCGGCGGCGGCGTCTCGCAGATGGCGACGACGCTCTTCAACGCGATGTTCTTCGCCGGCCTCGAGGACGTCGAGCACAAGCCTCACTCGTTCTACATCGACCGCTACCCGGTCGGCCGCGAGGCCACCGTGGTGTGGGGTGCGCTCGACCTGAGGTTCAAGAACGACACCGAGTACGGCGTGCTCATCGACGCGAACGTCTCGCAGAGCAGCCCGGGCGGCCAGGGCGCCGTGACCGTCACGATGTACTCCACCAAGGTCTGGGACATCGAGTCGATCACCTCCGACCGGTACAACTTCACCGAGGAGAAGACCCGGACCATCCGCGACGAGGACTGCGTGCCGCACAACGGCTACGCCGGCTTCGACATCGACGTCACGCGGGTCTTCCGCCGGCCGGGCAGCAACGAGGTCGTGGACCGGGAGGTCTTCACGACCACCTACACGCCCTCCGACTCGGTCGTCTGCAAGTCGCCGAACGACTGAGGCGCTCGACCCCTCGGCCGTGTGGCTGACGCCGTCACCGGTGACGGCGCCAGCCACACGGCTGCCGGCTACGGGGCGAGCCGGTTGAGGTCGCGCGGGTAGAGCGTCACCTCGCGCACGTTCGCCGCCTCGGTCAGCCGCGCCGTCCAGCGCTCCAGCCCGATCGCGAAGCCGCCGTGCGGCGGCATCCCGTGCTCGAACGCCTGCAGGTACGACGCGTACGCCGCCGGGTCCTCGCCGCGCGCCCGGATCGCCGCGTCGTAGTCCGCCGGCCGGTGCAGCCGCTGCCCGCCCGTCACCAGCTCGAGGCCGCGGAAGAGCAGGTCGAAGCTGTTCGACCACCGCTCGTCGTTCGGCTGGGGGTGCGTGTAGAACGGCCGCTTCACCATCGGGTAGCCCTCGACCGCGACGAAGTCGCTGCCGTGCTCCTCGAGCGCCCAGGCGCCGATCGCCCGCTCGTGCTCGGGGGCGAGGTCCGGCTCGTCCTCAGGCGCGCCGACCAGCTCGAGCGCGTCGCGGAAGTGGATCACCGGGATCTCCTCCGGCACCTCCGGGACCCGTGCGCCGGTCAGCTCGACGGCCGGCGCGGCGTGCTCGTGGATGGCGGCGACCATCCCGGCGAGGGTGTCGCGCAGCACCGCCAGCACGTCCCGGTGGTCGCGGACGAAGCCGAGCTCGGCGTCGAGCGAGACGTACTCCGCCAGGTGGCGGACCGTGTCGTGCGGCTCGGCGCGGAACACCGGCCCCACCTCGTAGACCCGCTCGAACACCCCGACCAGCTGCTGCTTGTAGAACTGAGGGCTCTGCGCGAGGTACGCCGGCCGGCCGAAGTAGTCGACCTCGAACACGTTGGCGCCGGACTCGGTCGCGGACGCCACGAACTTCGGCGTCTGGATCTCGGTGAAGCCGGCCGCGTCGAGGGCGTCCCGGAACCCGCGCAGCGACGCGGCGGCCAGCTGCCACCGTGCCTTCTGCGCCGGGTGGCGCCAGATGACCGGGGCGTGGTCGAGCAGCGTCGGCAGGCTCGCGCTGAGCCCGGGCCGCCACAGCTCCACTGGGGGAGTCACCGCGGGCTCGGTGAGTGGCGTGACCGTCGGGGCCGTGACCTCGACGCCGCCCGGTGCCTGGGCGTTGGCCGTCGCGGTCCCGACCACCTCGACGGTGGTCTCCTCCGGCACGCCGGCCAGCTGCCCGGCGTCGGCGGTTTTCACTACGACCTGGGCCAGGCCGGTCCGGTCGCGGACCACCAGGAAGGTCACGGCCGACAGCTCGCGGCGGCGGTGCACCCATCCCTGCAGGCGCACGGTCGAGCCGGGCGTCGCGGCGGACAGGTCGGAACAGAGTGTGCGTTGCATCCTTCACCTCCAGTAGGGGGAGCCCTGGAGGTGTGGGCGGGGGCAAGGTCGCGGTGCCACCACACCTTCGCCGACTGGACGCCGGCCTCTCGTCGGTACGTCGTACGCACGGGCCCGCGCTCCCCGCCTCGCCGGGGGAGGGTCGTCACGCCTCGCGCGGAGCCACCGAGATCGTAGGAGTCCCCGGCCGCCCCCACCAACTCCTTTTCGAGGGAGACGTCTCGACGAGCTCGACGAGACCCCGTATGAAGAGGCAGGGCGGTGACCACACGCCGGTCGAGCCCGTCGAGACCCCTTACGAGGAGGCATGGCGGTGACCACACGCCGGTCGAGCTCGTCGAGACCTGAGTGACGTCTCGACGGGCTCGACGTCCGTGTGGTTACCGCCCTGCGTGGGTGCCAGTCGAGGCTCGACGGGAGGCAGGGCGTTGAGGTACGCCGGTCGAGCTCGTCGAGACCTTGGCGCGCCTACTCAGGACAGGCGACGTCCGTGTGGTTACCGCCCTGCGCCGGTGCGGGGATCTCGAGGCTCGGCCGCGGCCGGCCTCGCACCTCGATCACCGGTGCCACGGCCGGTGGTTGAGGTGTGAAGGCGCTCTGGCGCCTGAGCCTCGAAACCCGGAAGAGAAGGCAGGGCCGGGACCTCAGGTGGGCGGGGCGAGGTAGCGGCAGCCGTGGTGGCGGGTGAGGCCGAGCCGCTCGTAGAGGGCGTGGCCGGCGGTGTTGGCGGTCTCGACGTGGAGCCAGGCGGTGGTGGCGCCGTGCTCGCCGCCCCAGTCGAGCAGCTCGGCGACGATGGCCGTGCCGAGGCCCTGCCGGCGGTGGGCGTCGTCGACGACGAGCCCGTGCAGGCCGAGCCAGTCGTCGTGGAGGGCGGCCTCGCCTCGGGCGACCTCGCGCCCGTTGCGGGTGAGCGTCACCGTCGCGCGGTTGACGGCCGGGGTCTCGACGAGCTCGACCGACGTGGGTTGCGCGCCGCTGTGGGTCTCGACGAGCTCGACCTCCGTAGGTTGCGCCGCAGGTACGTCGCGGCGGGCGGCGCGGAGGGCGCGGGGGAGGGAGCCGAGGAGGAAGTCGGCGTCGCCGCCGGCCACGACCGACCAGCCGCGCGAGACCAGCGAGGCCTCCACGTCCGAGTCCGCCTCGACCTGCACCAGCACCGGCCGCCCCCGCGAGGAGTAGAAGTCGACGACCCGCTCCAGAGCCTCATCCACACCCACACCCGGGTCGGCGATCGCCAGCGCCGAGTTGGCCCGCTTCACCAGCCGCTCGACCAGCACGGGCTGCGTCCGCAGCACCCACTCGCCGAGCCGTTCCGTCTCGAGCGCCCCGGGCCCCGACAAGGGGAAGAGGTGGAGCGTGTGCTCCTCGGCGTCCCGGACCGACACCCGGTGCCGCACGGACGGCCGCGGCGGCACCGGCTTGCCCGAGACGATGTCGGCCAGGGCGATCTCGACCGGCTCCCCGGACTCCGGCACGACGACGCAGCGGCCGTCGCCCCACGCCGTACAGATCCCGAGCAGGTCGGTCATCGCCGGGCCGCCCGACGGACCCGTCTGGCCACGCAGCAGCCGGCGCACGACGACCCGCTGGCCGACCACGTGGGGTCCCAGCCGGTGGGCTTCCGAGGGCTGCTGCACGGGGGGATACTAGGCTGGCCCCGAACCGAGGAACCATCCGCGGAACCCGTGCCCCAGAGGAGGATCTGGTGACCTACGTCATCGCCCAGCCGTGCGTCGACCTCAAGGACCGGGCGTGCGTCGACGAGTGCCCTGTCGACTGCATCTACGAGGGCAAGCGGATGCTCTACATCCACCCCGACGAGTGTGTCGACTGCGGCGCCTGCGAGCCGGTCTGCCCGGTCGAGGCGATCTTCTACGAGGACGACACCCCGGAGGAGTGGAAGGAGTACTACGACGCCAACGTCAAGTTCTTCGACGACCTCGGCTCCCCGGGTGGCGCCGCCAAGATGGGCGTGATCGACAAGGACCACCCCTTCATCGAGGCGCTCCCGCCGCAGAACCAGGACCACTGACCGGAGGTCCGGTCTCGGGGCGTCTTCCCGACTTCCCCTGGGACAAGCTGACGGCCTTCCGCGAGCGCGCCGGCGCGCACGCGGAGGGTCTCGTCGACCTCTCCATCGGTACGCCGGTCGACCCCACCCCGGAGGTCGTCCAGGAGGCACTACGCGCAGCGGCGGACGCCCCCGGCTACCCGGTCACGATCGGCCGACCCGAGACCCGGCAGGCCTGCATCGACTGGCTGGCGCGCCGTCACGGCGTCACCGGCCTCGGCCTCGACGGCGTGCTGCCCACGATCGGCTCCAAGGAGCTGATCGGCTCGCTCGCGCTGCACCTCGGCGTGGGGGAGGGCGACCTCGTGGTCTACCCCGAGCTCGCCTACCCGACGTACGAGGTGGGTGCGGCGCTGGCCGGCGCCCGCGCGGTCGCGACCGACTCGCTGACGTCGCTCGGCCCCGAGACCCCCGCCCTGGTCTGGCTGAACTCGCCGTCGAACCCCACCGGCCGGGTGCTGCCCGTCGAGCACCTGCGCAAGGTCGTCGACTGGTGCCGTGAGCGCGGGGTCCTGCTGGTCTCCGACGAGTGCTACCTCGAGTGCGCCTGGGACGACGACCGGCAGCCCGTCTCCGCGCTGCACCCCGACGTCTGCGGCGGGTCCCACGAGGGCATCCTCACCGTCCACTCGCTGTCGAAGCGGTCCAACCTCGCGGGCTACCGCTGCGCCTTCGTCGCCGGCGACCCCGCGGTCGTGGGTGAGCTGCTCGCGGTCCGCAAGAACCTCGGACTGCAGATGCCCGGCCCCCAGCAGGTCGCGATGGTCGCGGCCCTCGACGACGACGCCCACGTCGCCGAGCAGCACGCCCGGTACGCCGCCCGCCGCGCGAAGCTGCGCGAGGCGCTGGAGTCCGCGGGCTTCCGGGTCGACCATTCCGAGGCGTCGCTCTACCTCTGGAGCACGCGTGACGAGGACTGCTGGGAGACCGTCTCCTGGCTCGCCGACCGCGGCATCCTCGTCGCCCCCGGCTCGTTCTACGGCGCGGCCGGCGCCCGCCACGTGCGGGTCGCCTTCACGGCCACCGACGAGCGGATCGACGCCGCCGTCGCCCGCCTCGCCACCTCCTGAGCGGGGGAGGGGAGCCGGCCACCCGCCGGTCACCCGCTCGTCGCCTGCCGCTCGTCCGGGTCTGGTCGGGTGACCTGCGACGTCCCCGATCTCGGAAGGTCCGGTTGCCGACATGCGCCTCCGCCACCCCCTCGCGGCCCTCGCCGCCGCATCCCTGCTGGCCGCACCCGTGCTCGCTGCCCCCGCCTCGTCGTACGACGGCGGTGACCCCGGCCGCGACGGCGAGCCGGAGCTGGCCGGCTGGGCCGTGCTCCCCGCCGACACGTTCGTCCCCGGCAGTGAGCCGTCGGGCCACTTCACCGGCAACCCGGCCGCGCCGTTCCCGGGCCAGCCGGTCCAGGGCTTCTCCGCGGTCCACGCGCTGGGTGGGAACCGCTACCTCGCGATGAGCGACAACGGCTTCGGCGCCAAGACCAACAGTCAGGACTACCTGCTGCGGGTCCACCGCATCGCCACGGACACCGACGCCGAGCGGGTCGACGTGCGGGGCGGCTTCCACCTCAGCGACCCGGACCGCCACATCCCGTGGACCACCTGGCGCGACGGCGGCTGCGCCGAGGCCGCCGAGAAGCCGGAGGGGCTCCCCGCCGGCTACGAGTGCCCCGCCCGCGACCGGCTGCTGACCGGCTGGGACTTCGACCTCGAGTCGATGCAGGTGGCCCCCGACGGCACGCTGTGGTTCGGCGAGGAGTTCGGACCGTTCCTGCTGCACACCGACGCGCGTGGCCGGCTGCTCGAGGCGCCGATCGCGACACCGGGCGTGAAGTCGCCGCAGAACCCGACCCTGGCCGAGGGGGAGCAGCCCAACCTGGCCGCTTCCCGGGGCTTCGAGGGGATGACGATCTCGCCGAACGGCCGGCGCCTCCTCCCGATGCTCGAGGGCGCCACCGCCGAGGACAAGGCCGCCGGCCGCGCCGCCGACCTGCGGATCTACGACGTCCGGCTGCGGAACGGCTCGGCCCACCCCGGTGCACGGTTCACCGGCGACTTCCTCCGCTACCGCCTCGAGTCGCCCGACCACGCGCTCGGCGACCTCATCGCCGTCAACCGCCACCAGCTCCTGCTCATCGAGCGCGACGGCCTCAGCGGCGACCATGCGCGGTTCAAGCGGATCTACCTCGTCGACCTGCGCGACCGCGACAAGGACGGGTACGCCGACAAGGAGCTGCTCGTGGACCTGATGGACCTCGCGAACCCGGACGGCGTCGGTGGCTTCGGCGACCCGTTCACGTTCCCCTACGTCACGATCGAGGACGTCGAGATCCTCGACGAGGAAACGATCGCGGTGCTCAACGACAACAACTACCCGGCCACCGGCGGCCGCGGCGCGGGCGTCAGGGACGTCAACGAGTACCTCGAGATCGACCTCGGTCGCACGCTGCGGGTCGACGAGCGGCTGCTGCCCTGAGGCATCGCGGAGGCACCCGCGAGGCACCACGAGGCAAGAGCTGTTGCAGAGCGCAACAGTTGTGCAACAACGCCTCGATCTGACGGGGACGTCGCTTAGCCTCGTCTCGCAGCACCGGGGGGTGTGTGCCGATGCTCGTGGGGTGGCTGCCGTACCGGGGACAGCAGCCGCCCCGCGACCCCCTCCCCAAGGCCCGTGAAGCCCCGCAGCCACGCCGTGTCAGGCCAGGATCCGCGGGCCGCTCCGCAGCCACCACTCCGCGCCGCGACGTACCGCCTCGGGCCGGGCCGGGTCGGCCGCGATCTCGCGCAGCCGCGGGTCGTCGCTCATGCCGAGGGCGTAGAGCGTCTGCCGACGAGCGGTCTCGTCGCCGGCCAGGCCGCGCTCGAGCACCCGGCCGGGGATCGGGATCCCGCTGCGGCCGGCGAGGCTGAGCACCTGGGCGGTCTCGAGGTGCTGGGGGAAGTCCCACAGCCCGGTCGTGTCGATCCGGCTGCCGTCGTGGCAGAGCGTGCCCACGCGCATCGCCCCGGTCAGCGTCTCGGGCGCGAGCCCCGGTCGCCGAGCGAGCTCGAAGCAGGCGTCGCGGACCAGCGGAGCGAACGCCGAGAGCGACACCAGCCAGGCCGCGTTGGACATGCGTACGCCGCGCGGCTCGTAGAAGGCCTCGAAGAGCAGTCGCGCCAGCAGCGGCTCCTGCGGCTGCCCGATCCGCGCCACGACGGAACGGGCGAGGTCGGTCACCAGTCCGTAGTGGGCGTTGTCCAACCGGCGGTCCCACTTCACCGGCGCCCGCGGCACGTCGGGCAGGCACCCGCCGATCCGGTAGGCGAGGTCCTCGCGCGCCTCGACCGGCAGCGCCGCGAAGAGCATGGCGACGTCCGCGACGCGGTCGGGGTCGGCCTGCGCAGCCTCCCACGCGACGGCGAAGGCCGGAACGAGCCGGCGCCAGTCCTCCAGCGGTACGCGCCCCGTCACCAGGATGCTCTGCAGCAGGTGCGCGGCGCCGCGCACCCGGAAGCGTGAGGGCGCCGCCAGCAGCTCGCCCGCCCACGGCAGCAGCCGCGGGGCCGGCACGCCGTCCAGCATGCCGGTGGCCCACTCGACGGCCTGGTGGTGCGGGTCGGCCACCGCGGCATGCACCGCGTCGATCACCACGTCCCGGTAGGGGGTTCGACTGAGCGTGTGCAGCGCCTCGTACCGCACGATGCGGGCGAGCGAGACCCCGCGCGGCGTCTCGTCCACGAGCCGCTCCAGGAGCGGCCCCATGAGGCAGCGCGGGAGCCCGAAACCGACCTCGCTCGCGTGGTGGCGCGCGAACAGCAGCCATTCGCCGGCGGTGGGCGCCGGCCCGGTCACGGCGTCGTACGCCGCGGTGAACCGGTCGAGGTCGCGCGGCAGGTCCTCCGGCGGCAGCGCCGGCGCGTAGGAGAACGACCGCTGCTGCATGAACGCGGCCGTGCGCAGCTGGCCGGACGGCAGACCGAGGACGGCGTTGTAGCCGTCGAGCACGCCCGGGCTGGGGGTGCCCTCGCTCTCGACGCGGCTCAGCGTCGCCGCGGAGACCTGGAGGCCCGCTTCGCGCAGCGCCGCCACCATCTGGCGCAGCGAGACGCCGGCGACCGTCCGGTGCGTGCGCAGCAGCCACCGCAGGCGGGCCGGGATGTCGATCCGGCCACCCGTCATCGGCGTGGTGTCGTCGATGGTCCCGGAGTAGCGAGGCACCCGCCCATCATGGGTGCCCGGCGTCGGCGCCGGGTGGAGGGGGTCGCGGCCGGGGGTGCGTGTCGCCCGGGGGTCCGGGGTGAAGGGGGGTCAGTCGACGATTCGTGGTCCGGCGCGCAGCCACCAGCGCGCGCCGCGGCGTACGTCGTCCGGCTGGGCCGGGTCGTCGGCCAGCGTTGCGAGGCGGGGGTCGCCCGCCATGCCGAGGCAGAAGAGGGTCTGCCGCACGGCGGTGGCGTCGCCGGCGAGGCCGCGCCGCAGTGCCTCCTCGGGCAGGGTGGCGCCGCTGCGGCCGAGCAGGGTCAGCACCTGGGGAAGCTCCGCCGGGGTGGCGTCCGCCAGCAGCCGGTCCTGCCCCGGGACGCTGCGGCCGTCGTGGCAGAACACGGCGAGCCGCAGCGCGGCCGCGCGGCTCTCCGCGTCCGGTGCGGACCGCAGCCGCTCGAGGACCACCTCGGCCGTGGTGTGGGCGAAGGCCGAGAGCGAGGTGAGCCAGCAGGCCATGGACAGGCGGGTGCCCCGCGGCTCGAAGCAGCCCTCGAAGACCAGCCTCTCCAGCATCGGCTCGGCGGGCTGGTCGAGGCGACTGGTGACCTCCCGGGCGATCCGCCTCGCGAAGGTGTAGTGGTCGTTGTCGGCCGCCCGGTCCCAGCGGACCGTGGCCCGCGGCGACGTGGGCGCCGCCCAGACGTCGGTCGGGAGCTGGGCCTGCACCGCGAGCGGCAGCGTGGCGCAGAGCTCCCGCAGCGCAGCGGCCCGGTCGGCGTCGTCGCCGGCGGCCCGCCAGCCGGCCTCGACGGCCGGCACGACCTCCATCCACGTCTCGAGGGTCACGCCTCCCCCGACGAGCAGGCCCTGCAGCACGTAGGAGCCGCCCCAGACGTGGAAGCGCGTGGCGCCCGAGAGACGCCGCCCCGCCCAGTGCACGACCTCGGGGGTCGGGACGTCGCCGAGGACGCCGGTGAGGAGGAAGAAGCTCTGGTTGTCCGGCTCGTCGACGAGCTCCATCAGTGCCGACGCGAGGTGGTCCCGGTAGGGGCCCTTCATCAGCAGCGAGAGGGCCTCCTGACGGACGGCGCGCGCCGTCCGCGACCCGCGAGCGCACTCCTGGGCCAGCCGGCGCACGAGCGGCGTGACCAGGGAGTAGGGGAGGCCGAAGCCGGCCGGGGTGGCGTGGTGCCGCGCGAAGATCAGCCAGTCGCCGCCCGTGGGGGCCTCTCCCATGACCGCGTCGCAGGCCGCGCTGTAGGAGTCGAGGTCGCGGACCGTGTCGTCCGTGGCCGGCGGGGCGTAGGAGAAGCTGCGGCGCAGCATCGCGGCGGCGGTCCACAGCTGCCCGGTGGGCAGGCCCAGCACGGTCGTGTAGCCGTCGAGCAGCGAGCTGGTCGCGTTCCCCTCGCCCTCGATCCGGCTCAGCGTCGCGGCGGACGCGCGGACCCCGACCTCGCCCAGCGACGCGGACATCTGCCTCAGGGACAGCCCTGCCACGGTCCGGTGGGTGCGCAGCAGCCAGCCGATGCGGGCGCCGACGTCGATGCGCGACCCCTCCAGCGGGGTCGCGTCGTCGATGGTCTCCGAGGCGCGCGGCACGCGCCCATCATCGGCGGCGAGCGACCTCGAGTGAAGCAGGCCGGGGCCGGTGTGTTCAGTCGAACACGTCGACGTGCACGTGGTCGCGGTGCTCGAGGATCTCCCGGGACCCGGACCGGCTCGGCGGGTTGTAGTCGCGCCAGCCCTCGTCGGAGCGGCCGCCGGAGGTCCAGATCCGGTCGTCGAAGATGACGTTCTGGATGCCGAGCCGGTCGGCCTGCGCCACGAGGTACTGCGCGACCGCCCAGCCGCGCGTCTTGTTCTCCGGCGTCACCGGCCGGAAGAAGACGTCGACCGCCCGGCCGTCGTAGTGGGTCGAGCCCTCCTGGTGGCCGTCGCGGACGCCGCCCGGCGCGAACCCGCCCAGCGACAGCGAGCCGAACGCCGCCAGCAGGTCGCGGCGTACGACGTCAGCGCGGCGGGTCAGGCCCGAGTCGGTGAGCCGGTCGGCCGCCTCGGCGGCGTCGCCGTCGGTGACGCAGTGGAAGGCCGCGCGGGAGTTGCCGGTGAGCGCTGAGGCCAGGACCCGGGCGTCGTCCTCGTGGTCGGCGTACGCGTCGGGGTAGGCGGAGCGCTGCACCTCCTGGGCCGCGACGGTGACCTCCATCGAGTCGTACCCGTCGACCTGCACCAGCGCGTCGTAGAACTTGTTGGTGGCGTAGACGGGGTCGAGGACCTGCTCCGGGCTGCCCCAGCCCTGCGACGGCCGCTGCTGGAAGAGGCCGAGCGAGTCACGGTCGCCGGACTCGATGTTGTAGAGCTTCGACTCCTGGTACGCCGTCGCCAGCGCGATCGTCGCGGCCCGCGCGGGCAGCCCGCGCTGCACCGAGATCGCGGTGATGAGCGCGGCGTTCTCGGCCTGCTCGAGACTCAGCGAGACGCTGCGGTCGTCGGCCGTCGCGACGCACTGCTCCTGCTGGAAGAACGGGGTGACCCGGTCGACGAGCCGGTAGCCCAGCAGCGCCACGAGGGCAAGGGTGACCAGGCCCCCGACCACGAGGACCCCACGGAGGCGCATCGGCTAGTTGGCGTGGAGGTCGGCGTTGAGCACGATCCCGTCACGCTGCCACGGGACGGCCTCGACGGTGCCGGTCACCGAGTTGCGGCGGAAGAGCACGTTGCTGGCGCCCGAGAGCTCCAGTGCCTTGACCACCTTCGGCTTGCGGTCCATGTCGAGGATGGTGACCTTGGTGCCGGCCGTGACGTAGCAGCCGGCCTCGACCACCGCGTCGTTGCCGAGGGAGATGCCCAGGCCGGCGTTGGCGCCCAGCAGGCAGCGCTCGCCGACGGAGATGACCTGCTTGCCGCCACCGGAGAGGGTGCCCATGATCGAGGCGCCGCCGCCGACGTCGGAGCCGTCGCCGACGAGCACGCCCGCGGAGATCCGGCCCTCGACCATGGAGGCGCCGAGCGTGCCGGCGTTGAAGTTGACGAAGCCCTCGTGCATGACGGTCGTGCCCTCGGCGAGGTGGGCGCCGAGGCGGACCCGGTCGGCGTCGGCGATCCGCACGCCGGTCGGCATCACGTAGTCGACCATCCGCGGGAACTTGTCGACGCCGTAGACCGTGACGTGATGGCCGGCGGCGCGCAGTCGCGCCCGCGTCATCTCGAAGCCCTGGACCGCGCACGGGCCGGCGCTGGTCCACACGACGTTGGTGAGCAGCCCGAAGACGCCGTCCATGGAGATGGTGTGGGGGACGGCCAGGCGCGAGGAGAGCAGGTGGAGGCGCAGCCAGACGTCGTCGGTCGACTCCGGCGCCGCCTGCAGGTCCTTGATCGCGACGAGCCGCACCTCACGGCGTACGCCGCGCACCTCGTCGTCGCCCTCGAGCGCGGCCAGGGCGTCGGGGGTGTGGGCGTCGGCGGGCGCCTCGCCGAGCGTGGGCTCGGGGAACCAGACGTCGAGGACGGTGCCCTCGGAGTCGCCGCCGGCGACGACGGTGGCGAGGCCGAACCCCCAGGCATTCGCGGGGGCGTTCGTGGGTGCGTTCGTCGGGGAGGTCTCTGCGTGGCTCACGTCGACCAATCGTACGGAACCGCTGATCGTGGTCCGGCGGGCCCGCGCACCTCTACAGTGAGGCGGGGGCGAGATCGGGGTTCGGGGATGAGGGGACCGGAGCATTGAGGCAACCGGGGGCAGGGCGTCGTGCGTGGCCGGCGGTGCTGGTCGCACTCGGGCTCGTGGCCTGGGCGGCCCCGGTGGAGGCGTGCGAGCCTGGCGGTGTCACGGAGGTGCGCTGGACCTTCACCGAGCACGCGGCCGGCATGCCGGCTTCCTCCGAGCCCGCCAGGACCTTGGACGGTGCCGCCCTCTACCTCCGCTACTCCTCCGTCGAGCGGCTGTGGGGAGACGTGACACTCGCCGCGGCGCCGACCGCCGAGACCGAAGCCGCCCTCGTCGTGGCGTTCGGGAATCGACTGGGGGACGGCTCATGCTCGGCGACGAGCACCACGGTCGTGAGCACCCACTCGCCCGAGGGCGGCGTGGTCCGGGACGGCGCCACGCTCACGTTCGACCTCCGGATGGAGCTGCCCAGCCGACCCGACTGTGCGTGGATCGCGGTGACCGGCCACGGTCAGGACGGCGTCCAGCACGACCGGATGGACGGTGTCCCCCGCGGGGCCCTGGTCTCCGACCCGGCGCGACTGGAGGTCTCGGCCCAGGGGTCGAAGCGGGTTCCCGTCGGCCGCTGGGTCGCTGTGCGGGTCGACATGTGGGTCCCCTGCTACGTCGACAGGATTCGCCTCGTCGGGAAGGGACGTGGGCTCGACACCAGGCGCGTCCGGGTCGGCACCCCCGGCGCCGACTACTACCGCGTCAGGTTGCCGGTCCGGCTGAACCGGGCGCGAGTGGCCCGGCTCAGGGTGCTGGCGACCGGGTTCGACGCCAGGGGTCGCGAGGTGTCCATGGCCAAGGCGTTCATCAAGCTGCGCCCCCAAGGCTGACCGCGGCGCGACGGCAGCGGCCAGCCGGGCCGGGTGGCACACGGCCCGGACGCCTCAGCCCTGCTGGGGCAGCGGCGACTTGAAGCGGACCATGTTCCCCGCGGGGTCGCGGAAGGCGCAGTCGCGGACGCCGTAGAACTGGTCGGCCGGCTCCTGGAGGACCTCGGCACCGCTGGCACGGACGTGCTCGAACAGCGCATCGACGTCGTCGCAGTCGAAGATCAGGAACGTGATCAGGCCCTTGGCGAGCAGGTCCTTCAGCGCCTCGTTGTCGGCGTCGGAGGCCGGCACGCCCGAGCCGATCTGGTTGAGGGTGAGCTCGATGCCGGGCTGCGTCGGGGTGGTGAGGGTGACCCAGCGGAAGCCGCCCTTGCTGACGTCCAGCTTCACCGTGAAGCCGAGGACGTCGCGGTAGAACGCAAGCGCCGGTTCCGGGTCGGCGACGTGGATGAACGTGTTGGAGAGGGCGATCGTGGAGGTGGGGTTCTGGGTGTGGGTCGTCATGCTCCGAACGCTAGGGCGCCGGTCGGCGTGGGCGCTTCTCCGTTCCTGACCGCCTAGGCCGGCGCTGGGGGCCGGCGCTGGTGTCGGGCGCTGGGGTCAGGCGCTGGGGTCAGGCGCTGTGATCAGGCGCGACGGGGACGCGTGACCAGCTTGGCGACGCAGCCCGGGACGCCGACGAGGTCGTCGTGCGACCGAGAGCGGTAGGCCGTCGGTGTCTCGCCCACGAGCTCGGTGAACCGCGAGCTGAACGAGCCGAGCGACGTGCACCCCACCGCCATGCAGACCTCGGTGACCGACAGGTCGGTGTTGCGCAGCAGCGCCATCGCCCGCTCGATCCGGCGGGTCATCAGGTGTGCGTACGGCGTCTCGCCGAACGCCTGCTTGAACGCCCGCTGGAAGTGCCCGGTCGACATGTGCGCCTCGCGCGCCAGCAGCGGTACGTCGAGCGGCTCGGCGTAGTCGCGGTCCATCCGGTCCCGCGCCCGCCGCAGCCGGACCAGGTCGTCGCGCTCCACGTCCCCACCCTCTCACCCGACCCACGATCGGTGGTTGAGGTGCGAGGCGCGCCGGCGCCGAGCCTCGAAACCCCGGAAGGTGAGCAGGGCAGGGAATGACGCCGGTCGAGCTCGTCGAGACCCGGCGTCCTACTCCAGCGCCTCCAGCGCCGCGGACAGGTCCCGCAGCGCGGCGAGCACCTCGCGGAACCGCTCGGTCCCGAGCTCGGCGGCGAGTCGTGCGGCCGCGTCGGCGTGGGCCGGTCCGATCCGCCTGACCGCTGCCAGGCCTTCCTCGGTGGCCACCACCAGCCGGGCGCGCTGGTGCGCCGGGTTGTCGGCGTACTCCGCGAGCCCGCGCTCGACCAGCAGGTCCGCGATCCGCTGCACGCTCTGCCGGGTGATGCCCATCTCGCGTGCGATCCCCGAGACCGTGAGCGGCGCGGGCAGCACCGCGCCGAGCACCTGCCACCACGCCGCGGTCAGCCCGACCGGGCGGGCCAGGCGCTCGGCCAGCTCCAGCACCTGGCCGTTGACCTTGAAGGTGGTGACGGCGACGCCGCCGAGGAGCTCCTGCTCGGGGGTCCGCTCGGTGGTCGGCTGGGGGCTCCGCTCGGTGGTCACGACGAGGCGGCCATGAGCTCGTGGAAACCGGCGGGATCCTGGTGGCGGTAGAGCCTGAACCACGAGTCGAGGACCTCGGGCGACCACGCGTCGAGCCGCGCCAGCGCCGCCCGCGCGAACTCGACCGGCGCCACGCCAGAGGCGGTGACCAGGTCGCCGTCGACGACGGCCGGCTCGTCGACGTAGTGGGCGGCTCCGGCGTACCCGAGGGCGGCGAGGAACTCGGGTGCGTTGCTGGTGTGGGCGCGGTCGTCGAGCAGCCCGGCCTGCGCGAGGGCGCCGGTGGCGCCGCAGATCGCCGCCACCGGGGTGCCGGCGGTCAGGAAGTCGCGGGCCTTGTCGACGAACGGGCGGTACGCCTCGGTGGCCCAGATCTGCGACCCGGGCAGCACGAGCATCGCGCTGTCGGCGGGGGAGAGGTCGTGCAGGAGCACGTCGGGCAGCGCCCGCATCCCGCCCATGCTGGTGACGGGGTCGAGGGTGGCGCCGACGTACCGGACGTCGTAGCCGGGGCCCTGGTGGAAGTCGTCGCCGTTGAGGGCGGTCGTCAGGTGGCCGAGCTCCCAGTCGGCGAAGGTGTCGTAGAGGGCGATGTGGACGGTGGGTCGCGAGGAGGACATGACAGCATCCTGTCAAGATTGACAGTGTGCTGTCAACGTGCCGGGCGGCGGGCCTAGGGTCGGGAACATGCAGGGGTTGGAGCGGACGCCGCAGCAGGCGCTGGCAGAGGTGTACGACGCCGGCGCCGAGGCCTACGAGAAGTACTGGGCGCCGGAGCTGCACCGCCATGCGCGCGACCTGGTGTCCGCGTTGCCGACGCCGGACCGGCCCCGGACGGTGCTCGACGTGGCCGCCGGGACGGGTGCGCTGCTGGGGGACCTGCGACGTGCTGCGGGGGAGGGTGGCGCGGTCGTCGCCCTCGATCGCAGCCTCGGGATGCTCCGGCGCGTCCCCGGTGGTACGCCGCGAGTGCAGGCCGATGCCGTGCAGCTGCCCCTGGCGAAGGGGTGTGCCGACGTGGCGGTGCTGTCCTTCATGCTCTTCCTGCTGCCCGACGCGCGGACGGGGGTCGCGGAGGTGGCGCGGGTGCTCCGCCCCGGCGGCTGGCTGCTCGCGGCGACCTGGGGGACCCAGGTCAGCACCGCCGCCGACGTCGCCGTCCGGGAGGAGCTCGACCGGGTCGGCGCCCCGGTGTTCGACCCGCCGCCCCGGTCCGACGAGGAGACGAACACGGTCGAGAGCATGGCCGCGCTCCTCGACGACCACTTCACGGAGGTGAGCACCACGCCGCGCTCCTTCGACGGCCGCTTCTCCGCCGAGACTGCCCTCGCCCTCCGGACCCGCTGCGGCTCGCTCGGCTGGCGGTTCGCCCAGCTCGGGCGGGAGGCGCAGACCGAGGTGGTCGCGCGGGTCGAGGGACGGCTGGCTGCCGTGTCGCCCGAGGACCTGCACGACCACTCCGAGGTCCTGCTCACCGTCGCCCGCCGCCGCTGACCCACGGTGGTCGGGCCGTCGAGACCCGGTGAGGTCAGTGAGGGGGTGGTCTCGACGAGCTCGACCGGCGTGTGGTTGCGATGGGCTGTCAACGTGCTGCGGTGGGCACGAGCCGGTGGTTGAGGTGCGAGCGGAGCGAGTGTGAAGGCTCGGGACATCGCGGACGGATTAAGTCTCAAGACATCGCGGACACCTGATCGGTGGTGCCCCCAGATTCTGGGGGCATGACCAGAGATGGGGTCCCAGTGAGTCCGGAGCTTGCTGCTTTGGTCGCGCCGTACGCGGTTGGTGAGCGCTTCGAGGTCCGTTGTGCGTGCGCCGCGGGGGGGGGGTCGACGAGCCGGACCGGCGCGTGGTGGCGGTCGGTGAGTCAGTTCCGGGCCCGGCTTCCGTCCACAACCGAAGGCGGCCGATGACGTCTCCACAGGTCGAACTGGCGTTCGAAAACATGTCGGTGGTCGCGCCTAGTGTCTGGGTATGTCGATCCGGCCGCTGCACCCCATGCACCCGGTGCTGGCGTGCACGGAGGCGATCGGCAAGGAACTCGATCTCGTGGCCGAGGTGGACCCGGCATACATGCGGACCGAGGACCAGGCGGCCGCACTGGTCGAGCTGACCGCGCTGGCCTCGCGGGTGGAGGAGCTGAAGCTGCGGGTACTCGCGTCGGCTGACGAGGTGGCGCTGGACTCGGGTGCGCGGTCGGCGGCGGCGTGGCTGGCCAATGCGACCCGGACCGACGCCGGGCCGGCGCTGGGGGCGGCCCGGCTGGCCGAGGCGATCACCGGCAGGTGGTCCCGGGTCGGGCAGGGGCAGGCGTCGGGGGCGGTGAATCCGGCGCAGGCGCGGGTGCTGGTCACGTCGCTCGACGACCTGCCGGCCGACCTCGACCCCGACGTCGTCGCGAAGGCGGAGGAGTACCTCGTCGACCAGGCCGCCCA
>NZ_JBHSSS010000010.1:0-96233 GCF_042659625.1 Nocardioides sp. GCM10027114 | reverse complement strand
GAGGCAGCCAGGCTCGCGGCCCTGCCAGCATGGATCCACGAGTACAACCACCACCGGCCCCACTCGGCCATCGGGAAGCGCTCACCCATCGCCAGGTTGGACAACCTGGCTGGGCATCACAGCTAGCAGTCCCGCCGGTCGGCCCACCGGTCGGCGAGGACGAGGAGCACGAACGCCGTCACCTCGACCACCAGGAACGTCCAGCAGGTCCGCTCGGTCGCGTCGACGCCCCAGACGGCGAAGAGGGCAGCGCCGACGGCGACGGCGCCCAGCCAGGCGCGCAGCAGCACCGCCGTGCTGCCGCGGGCGATCAGCGCCACGGTCACGACGAGGTTGCCCAGCGCGGCTGCGCTGCCGACGGCCACCAGCAGGGTGAGCGTGCCGTCGAGCCGGACGTCGGACCCGAACACCAGCGCCATCAGCGGCGGCCCCAGCCAGAACCCGACCGGCGCGGCGACCGCGGCCGCCCCCAGGGTCGCCGCCACGGCCATGAGGCGGGCGCGGGCGAGCCGTGCCCACTCGCCGGCCGCGACGAGGTTCGACAGCCGCACGGTGAGCGGCCCGACCAGGCCGAGCGAGAACGTGTAGGGCGCTCGGAACAGTGCGAGCGCCGCGAAGAGCGCCGTCACGTCGGCGGCGCGGCCGCCCGCGAGCGCCAGCACCACCGGTCCCCCGGTCAACACGGTCTGCGACACCAGCTGCCCGGAGGCGACGCCGCCGACGAAGCCGAGCGAGCCGCCTGCGGCCGGCGGTGCCGCCGCGTCGCTGCGGAGCCGGAACGCACCCGGCCACAGCGCCGCGGTGACGTAGCCGAGCACCAGGCACGCGCCGTACGCCGCGGGGTCCTCGACCCCGGCCGCCAGCAGCACCGCGGCCCCGACGCAACGCAACGCGTTCTCCGCCGCCAGCCCGACACCGACGAGCGCGAACCGGCGGCGGGCGGTGAGCGTGCCGCGGACCAGCCCGAGCAGGGCCGAGCCGACCGCCACGGCGGCCACCATGAGCGGGAACAGCACGCCGTCCTGCCGGAACAGCAGGTCCCGCAGCAGCCACGAGACCAGCCCGGCGACGACGGCCACCGCCGCGACCGTGGCCGCGAGCCGGCCCGCCCCGCGGCGAACCGCGCCCTCGTCGCCGGCGTGGACCGCGACGGTGCGGGCGATCCAGTGCTGGATCGGGAAGGTCAGCGCGGCCCCGGCGAAGCCCCACCAGGCCCACAGCACCGAGACCGGGGCGGCGGCCTCGGCGCCGAGCGCGCGGGTGACCAGCGCGAAGAAGACGTAGGCGAGCAGGCCGCTGGCGACCGAGCCGGCGCCGAGCAGCGACGTCTCGCGCACGGCGCGGGCACGTCTCCCGCCCGATCCCCCGCCCGAGGCGGCACGCCGTGTGTCCACCGGCCGGATTGTGCCGGATCCTCCCCCCGGCCGGGCCGGCGGACGGGCATTCGGCCAGGCGGACGCACGGAGTGTCGGTGGCGTGCGGCACGCTTCACGCCATGGAGACGACCACTCTCTTCGGGGCCCTGCTCATCCTCCTCGTCGGGCTCGCGCTCGGCGCGGCGATCGGCCTGCTCTGGGCGCGCTCGCGGCCGTCGGTGGCTGCCGGGATGGTCGACCAGGCCGAGGTGATGCAGGGGCTCGACCGGCTCAGCGACCAGGTCCACGAGCTCGACCGCCACCGCGCGGCCTGGCAGGGCCAGTTCCACCAGCACGTCTCCGACCTGCAGCGGGAGACCCGCTCGCTGTCCACCGCGCTGCGCCGGCCGCAGGTGCGCGGCCGCTGGGGCGAGCTCCACCTGCGCCGGGCCGTCGAGCTCGCGGGGCTGGTCGACCGGTGCGACTTCAGCGAGCAGGTGCGGCTCGAGGACGGCGCGCTGCGGCCCGACCTGGTGGTCCACCTGGTCGGCGACCGGCAGCTCGTCATCGACGCCAAGGTGCCGCTCGACGCCTACCTCGACGCGACCTCGACCGACGACGGCCCGGACGACGGGGCGGCCCGCGCCGACGCGTTGCAGCGCCACGCCCGGCAGGTCCGCCAGCACGTCGACCAGCTGTCCTCCAAGCAGTACTGGCGGGCGCTCGCGCACACCCCGGAGTTCGTCGTGCTGTTCGTGCCGGCCGAGTCGTTCCTGGCGGCGGCGCTCGAGGCCGACCCCGGCCTCATCGAGCACGCCGCGTCCCGGCAGGTGGTGCTGGCCAGCCCGACCACCCTCATCGCGCTGCTGCGCACCGTCGCGCAGGGCTGGAGCCACGAGGCGCTCGCCGACCGTGCCCGCGAGATCCACCGCCTCGGCCGCGACCTCCACGACCGGCTCGGCACCCTCAACGGCCACCTCGACCAGCTCGGCCGCTCCCTGAACGCCGCGGTCGGCCACTACAACACCGCGGTCGGCTCGCTGGAGTCGCGCGTGCTGGTCGCGGCGCGACGCTTCACCGAGCTCTCCGTGGCCGACGACGAGCTTGGCTCGCCGCGCCAGGTCGAGAGCGCCGCCCGCACGGTCGCCCCCACGAGCCAGTCGACGCTGCCGGCCCACTCCGTGGCGGATGGCACCGACGAGCCGAGGCGCGAGCTGCGGCGCGTCGCCTCCGGAGGCGACTGACCGCCCCCTACCGTGACCTCCGTGAGTCCCGTGACGCACGCGAGGACCCTCTGGGAGGAGGGACGCGAGCCCGGCCACCAGGTCGTCGCGCTCGGGTCCGCGCTCGCCCTCACCGCGGCCGTCGTCGACCAGGCGCTGGTCGGCCGGATCAGCCTGCTGTTCGACGTCTGCTTCGTCGCGCTGTGCGTGCTGCTCGCGCTGCTGGTGCGGCCCACCGACTTCTTCACGGTGGGCGTGCTGCCGCCGCTGCTGATGGTCGGCGTCTTCACCCTGCTCGGCATGACCCGCCCCGAGCTGATCGCCCACCCCGAGGACGGCGCCGTGCAGGCGGTCGTGTCCGGGCTGTCGCACCACGCCGGCGCGCTGGTCACCGGCTACGTGCTGTGCCTGGCCTGCCTGGCGACCCGGCAGCGGGTCGCCGCCGCACGCTGAGGCGCGCCACCCCTCTCCGCCCTGCCGGTGGTGGCAGACTCCCCCGGTGATCTCGGACACCGCGCCCCCGTCCCACGACTCGCGGCCCCGCAGCCGGCTGCGCTCACCGGGGGTGGTCGCGGCAGTCGTCGGCGTGCTGGTGGTCGCCGGCCTCGCCCGGGTCGGCTGGGAGTGGCGCCACCCGGAGGCGTTCGTCGGCTACGACGGTGTGGGCATCGAGGACACCTGGCCGGCGGACGAGTGGGTCCACATCGGCGTGTCCCCCCGCGCTGACGGCGCCCGCGGTCTCGTCCGCATCCACTCCGTCCGGGCCGACGTCCTCGACAACACGGCGGGCGCCGAGATCACCTTCCAGGTCTGCCACCTCGCCGGGGACGCGGGAGCGGACATCGGCTCCGTCAGGGAGCCTGACCTGCGCAGCATGTGTGCATCGCTGGTCCCGGCCGAGGGCGCCACGCTCGACCTCGACGCCGAGCCGCTGCAGCAGCTCGTGATGGGGATCCGTCTCGACGGCCCGGGCCGCCTCGCCATCCGCGACGTGGAGCTCGGCTACAGCCACGGCTGGCAGCGCGGGTCCCAGCGGATCGGGGACGGAGTGGTCCTCAGGGCCGAGACGGGCTGAGCGACCCTGGTCAGGCCTCGAACCGGTCGGGGTCCCCGGCGCCGCGCCGCAGCACCTCGGGGTAGCCCTCCGACCAGTCGACGACCGTGGTCGGCGTGGCCGTGGTGTCGCCGGACTCGACCACGATGTCGACCTGGTGGTCGAGCTCCTCCTTGATCTCCCAGCCGGAGGTCCGCGCCTCCTCCTCACCGGGGAGGATCAGGGTGCTGCTCAGCAGCGGCTCGCCGAGCTCCTCGAGCAGCGCCTGCACGACCGGGTGGTCGGGGATCCGCACCCCCACGGTCCGCTTCTTCGGGTGCAGCAGCCGCCGCGGCACCTCGGGGGTGCCGGGCAGCACGAACGTGTACGGCCCCGGGGTGGCCGCCTTGATCGCCCGGAAGGCGGCGTTGTCGACGTGCACGAGCTGGCCCAGCTGGGCGAAGTCGCGGCAGACCAGCGTGAAGTGGTGCCGCTCGTCGAGGTCGCGGATCCGCAGGATCCGGTCGCGGCCGTCGCGGTTGCCGATCCGGCAGCCCAGCGCGTAGCCGGAGTCGGTCGGGTAGGCGACCAACGCGTCCTCGCGCAGCGCCTCCACGACCTGCGCCACCCGGCGGGGCTGCGGGTTGTCCGGGTGGAGGTCGACGTACCTCGCCATGCTTCCGTCCCCCTCGCGTCGCTCAGGCCTGCGCCTGGGCGGCGGCCTTGAGGTCCCGGCGCAGCTCCTTGGGGAGCGCGAAGATCAGCGACTCCTCGGCGCTGTGGACCGCCTGCGCGTCGGGGTAGCCCCGCTCGGCGAGGAAGGCCAGCACGCCCTGGACGAGCTCCTCTGGGACGCTGGCCCCGGAGGTGACGCTCACGGTCCGGACGCCGTCGAGCCATGCCTCGTCGATCTCGGAGGCGTCGTCGACGCGGTACGCCGACCGGGCGCCGGCCTCGAGGGCGACCTCGACCAGGCGCACGGAGTTGGACGAGTTCCCGGAGCCGACCACGATCACCAGGTCCGCGTCGCGGGCGATCTCCTTGATCGCCAGCTGGCGGTTCTGGGTGGCGTAGCAGATGTCGTCGCTCGGCGGGTCGAGCAGCTGCGGGAAGCGCTCGCGGATCGCGGCGACCGTCTCGAGGGTCTCGTCGACCGACAGCGTGGTCTGCGAGAGCCAGGCGACCTTGTTGGGGTCGCGGACGACGATGTTCGGCACGTCGGCCGGGCTCTGCACGAGCTGGATGTGCTCGGGGGCCTCGCCGGCGGTGCCCTCGACCTCCTCGTGGCCCTCGTGGCCGATCAGCAGGATGTCGTAGTCCTCGTTGGCGAAGCGCTTCGCCTCGTGGTGCACCTTGGTGACCAGCGGGCAGGTCGCGTCGATGGTCTTGAGCGAGCGCTCCTCGGCCTGCCGGTGGACCTCCGGCGAGACGCCGTGCGCCGAGAACACGACGGTGGCACCCTGGGGCACCTCGTCGAGCTCCTCCACGAAGATCGCGCCGCGCTCCTCGAGCGTGGACACGACGTGCTTGTTGTGGACGATCTGCTTGCGGACGTAGACGGGGGCGCCGTACAGGTCGAGGGCCTTCTCCACCGTCACGACGGCCCGGTCGACGCCGGCGCAGTAGCCGCGCGGGGCCGCCAGCAGGACGGCCCGCTCGGCCTCGTCCGGAGGCAGGATCCGCGGGGTGCCGAGGTCGGTCGTCATGGGCGCCACTGTAGTGGGGCGACGGTGGGTCGGCCGAACCGTCGTACCCCTCCTCTACGCTCGCCGCCATGGCCCTGGAGACCTCACCCGAGTCGCCGGCCCCGGTCCGGCAGATCGCCAACGCGATCGCGGGCTGGGTCGACCGGCTGGGCGCGGTGTGGGTCGAGGGGCAGGTGGCGCAGGTCAACCGCCGGCCGGGGATGAACACCGTCTTCATGACGCTGCGCGACGCGGTCGCCGACATCTCGATCACCGTCACCTGCTCGCGCACCCTCTTCGACGGGCTCAACCCGCCGCTCGTGGAGGGCGCGAGCGTCGTGGTCCACGCCAAGCCGTCGTTCTACGCCAACCGCGGGACGCTCTCGCTCTACGCCCGCGACATCCGGATGGTCGGCCTCGGCGAGCTGCTCGCCCGGCTCGAGCGGCGCCGCCAGCTGCTCGCCGCGGAGGGGCTCTTCGCCCAGGAGCTGAAGCGAACACTGCCGTTCCTGCCCGGCCGGGTCGGCCTGGTGACCGCGCCCGGCTCGGCCGCCGAGCGCGACGTCCTGGAGAACGCCCGCCGCCGCTGGCCGGCGGTCGCCTTCGAGGTCGCGTACGCCGCCATGCAGGGGCCCCGCGCCTCGGCCGAGGTCATCGAGGCGGTCGAGCGGCTCGACCGGCGCCCCGACGTCGACGTCATCGTCATCGCCCGTGGCGGCGGCTCGGTCGAGGACCTACTGCCCTTCTCGGACGAGGGACTGATCCGGGTGGTCCACAAGGCCCGCACCCCGGTGGTCTCGGCGATCGGCCACGAGCCCGACCAGCCGCTGCTCGACCTGGTCGCCGACGTCCGCGCCTCGACCCCCACCGACGCCGCCAAGCTGGTCGTGCCCGACGTGGTCGAGGAGCTGCGCGGCGTGACGACTGCCCGCGACAGGCTCCGGGGAGCCGTGGCCGCGCTGGTCGCCCGCGAGCAGGCCGGGCTCGACGCGCTGCGCTCCCGCCCCGCGCTGGCCGACCCGCGCTCGCTGGTCGACGCCCGCACCGACGAGGTCGCGGCGCTGCTCGACCGGGCCCGGCGCAGCCTGTCCCACCGGCTCGACCGGGCCGGCGACGACCTGGTCCACCAGCGCGCCCGCGCCCGCGCGCTCTCGCCGCTGGCCACCCTCCAGCGCGGGTACGCCGTGCTCCAGGACGCCGCCGGCCACGTCGTCTCCTCCGTCGCCGGCGCCGACACCGGGGCCGCGGTCTCGGTCCGGGTCGCCGACGGCCGGATCCACGCCACCACCACCGGGGTCGAGCCCGACCCGGACCCCGCCAGCCAGACCACCAGCGAGGAGAGCGATGCCTGAGAAGAAGGCAGCCCAGCAGCCCAGCGAGTCGGGCGGCGAGTCGGGCGGCGAGTCCGGCGGCGAGTCCGGCGGCGAGTCCGGCGCCCCGGCGCTCGCCTACGAGGCCGCCCGCGAGGAGCTCGTCGACGTGGTGCGCCGCCTCGAGGCCGGCGGCACCACCCTCGAGGAGTCACTGGCGCTGTGGGAGCGGGGCGAGGAGCTCGCCCGCATCTGCCAGGCCTGGCTCGACGGCGCCCGCAAGCGCCTCGACGCCGCGATGCAGGCGGACGGGGACGAGGACACCCACTCCTGAACGCTGACCGCCTGGCCGGTGGTCGAGCCTGTCGAGACCCGGGCGGGTCAGGGGGCGGTGGCGTCCTGGCCCTCGAGGGCCTCGGCGGTCAGCAGCTCCGCGAGCGCGACGACGTCCGCCTCGGGGGCCGAGCCGTAGACGAGGACGACCGTGTCCTCGTCGAGCTCGGCGGCCAGCGCCAGATCGCCGCCCTCGTCCTCGAAGGCCCGCCACTCGGTGGCGATCTCGCTGTCGAGGCGACGCGGTTCGACCTCGTCGACGTCCTCGTCGACGTAGGTGTCGAGCATGTCGTCGAGGTCGTTGGCCTCCTGCCGGACGCCGACGAACCGCTCGTCGTCGGTCAGCATCCCGATCCGCCAGGCGGGCGGCTCGCCCTGGGTGAGGTCGACGCTGGTGGCGATCCACCCCTCCGGCAGCTCCGGCGGGTAGACGAGCTCGAACCCCTCGCGCTGCGCGAAGCCGACCGCCGAGAGGTAGTCGACCGGCTCCGGCTCGACCTCGAGCTCGCTGCGGAACAGCGCGCGCAGGGTCACGAACGCGCCGATCACCAGCAGCGTGATCAGGATGGCGCCGATCAGGCCGGAGGTGGACCGGCGGTAGCGCCCGGGCTGCTCACTCACGGGGCCCATCCTCACAGGCAGCCCCAGCCGCCCCGCCCGGACCCTCCCGACGCTGTCCCTCTCCCCCGGTGGTCGAGCAGCGCGCACAGCGCGCGTGTCGCGACCCGGAAGGGTCAGCACGAGACACCGCAAGTGCGGACCGATGTCGGCCATTCCAGCCGCAGGTGCGGCACAATGGAAGCGTGACGACGTACCGAGTTGCGGAGGTGGCCGAGGTCCTCGGCGTCAGCGACGACACCGTGCGCCGCTGGGTTGACGCCGGCCGGCTGCCCGCCCGGCAGGACGGCGGCCGGACCACGGTCGAGGGCGCCCACGTCGCGGCGCTGGCCGAGGAGCTGGCCGATCACCCCGACCGGGAGCAGACCCGGGCGTCGGCCGTCAGCGCCCGCAACCGGCTGGCCGGGATCGTCACCCGCGTCGTCAAGGACACGGTGATGGCGCAGGTGGAGATGATCTGCGGCCCCTACCGGTTGGTCTCGCTGATGAGCACCGAGGCGGCGACGGAGCTCGGCCTCGAGCCCGGGGTCCGGGCGATCGCGTCGGTGAAGTCCACGAACGTCGTCGTGGAGCGGCCGTGAGGACGCGGCCCGCCCTCCCAGCACTGCTGCTCGCGACGCTGCTGCCCGTCGCGCTCGCGGGCTGCGCCGCCGACGGGGAGGACACGCTGACGGTGCTGGCCGCGGCGTCGCTCACCGACGTGTTCTCCGAGCTCGCCGAGGACTTCGAGGCCGCCCACCCCGGGACGGAGGTCGAGCTCGTGCTCGGCTCGAGCACGGACCTCGCCGAGAACGCCGCCGACGGCGCCCCGGGCGACGTCCTCGCCACCGCCGACGCCGCCTCCGTCCGCCTCGCCGTCGACGCCGGCTCGACCGCGGCCGACCCGGTCACCTTCGCCACCAACGTCCTCGTCCTCGTCACCGCGCCCGGCAACCCGGCGGGCCTGGAGGGCCTCGCCGACCTCGACGGCGTGACCTGGGTGCGCTGCGCCGACGACGTGCCCTGCGGACGGGTGGCGCTCTCGCTGCTGGAGGGCGCCGGTGTGGAGGCACGGCCGGCCAGCCTCGAGGTCGACGTGCGGGCGACCCTGGAGAAGGTCGTCTCCGGCGAGGCGGACGCCGGCCTCGTCTACGCCAGCGACGCGGTGGCGGCCGGCGCGGACGTGGCGACCGTGCCCGTCGCCGGCGCCGAAGCGGTCCCGGCGAGCTACCACCTCGCACCGCTCGTCCAGGCCGAGGACGCGGAGCTCGCCGACGACTGGGTCGAGCTCGTCACCTCCGACCAGGGCCGGCAGGTGCTCCGCGACGCCGGGTTCACGGTCCCGTGAGCCGGACCGCCACCACCGCCGACCACCTCGGCCGGCCGCCCGTCCTGCTCGTCGTCCCGGCAGCCATGGCAACGCTGCTGCTCGTCGTCCCGCTGCTCACGATGGTCGCGGCGACGGACTGGCGGCAGCTGCCGGCCGAGCTCGCCTCCGAGCCGCTGCGGCAGGCGCTGTGGCTCTCCCTGACCACGTCCACCGCGACCATGGTGGTCTGCCTCGTGCTGGGGCTGCCGCTGGCATGGCTGCTGGCGCGGGTGCCGTTCCCCGGCCGCTCGCTGGTCCGGGCGCTGGTCACCGTGCCACTGGTGCTGCCGCCGGTGGTGGCGGGCGTGGCGCTGCGCACGGCGTTCGGCCGCACCGGCACGCTCGGCGAGCCGCTGCTCGAGGTCACCGGGTTCGCGTTCCCGTTCACGCCGTACGGCGTGGTGCTGGCGCACGTGTTCGTCTCGCTGCCGTTCGTGGTCATCGCGATCGAGGGCGCGCTCCGCTCCGCCGACCCCGACTTCGACGCGGCGGCCGCGACGCTCGGGGCGGGCCGGTGGTACACCTTCCGCCGCGTGACCGTGCCGCTCGCCTTGCCGGGCATCCTCGCCGGGATGGTGCTGGGCTGGGCCCGGTCGCTGGGCGAGTTCGGGGCCACCATCACGTTCGCCGGCAACTACCCCGGCCGCACCCAGATCATGCCGACCCTCATCTACGAGGCGCGGCAGAGCGACCCTGACGCGGCGCTCACGCTGAGCCTGGTGATGCTGCTCGTCTCCGTCGGCGTCCTCGTGGCGCTGCGCGACCGCTGGCTGGGGGTCCCGTGACCGTCCTCGAGCTGCAGGTCACCGTCCCCGGCCGGGTGGAGGCGGAGCTGACCGCCGCGGCCGGCGAGGTCGTGGCGGTCATCGGGCCCAACGGCGCCGGGAAGTCCTCGCTGCTGCGCGCCCTCGCCGGCCTGGTGCCCGCCCGGGGGCACGCGCGGCTCGACGGCGCCGACCTGCTGGACCTGCCGGTCCGCGAGCGGTCCGTCGGCATGGTCTTCCAGGGGCAGCTGCTCTTCCCCCACCTCTCGGCGCTCGACAACGTCGCCTTCGGTCCCCGGGCCGCCGGAGTCCGGCGGGGCGAGGCCGACCGGCGCGCCCAGGAGTGGCTCGACCGGTTCGGCATCGGCGACCTCGCCGGCCGCCGCCCCCGCGAGCTGTCCGGCGGCCAGGCCCAGCGGGTCGCGCTCGCCAGGGCCCTCGCCGTGGAGCCCCGGATGCTGCTGCTCGACGAGCCCCTGACCGGCCTCGACGTGGGGGTGGCGACCGCGCTGCGGATCGAGCTCGCCCGCCACCTCGCGGCGTACGACGGCGTCGCGCTGCTGGTCACCCACAACGCAATCGACGCGCTCACCCTCGCCGACCGGGTGCTGGTGCTCGACGAGGGCGTCGTCGCCCAGGTCGGCACGCCGCAGCAGGTCTCCGCGCAGCCGCGGACCGAGCACGTCGCCCGGCTGGTCGGCCTCAACGTCATCCGCGAGGGCGACCGGTTCCGGTCCTTCAGCCCCAGCGCGGTCACGGTCTCGCTCGACGTGCCGGCCGGCTCGGCACGGCACCGGTGGCACGGAACAGTGGCGTCCGCCGTGCCCCACGGGGACGCCGTACGCCTCCTCGTGCGCGGCGAGCGGGAGCTGATTGCCGACGTCACCCCGGCGGCGACCGTGGAGCTCGGCCTGGCGCCGGGTCGCGAGGTCTGGGTCTCGGTGAAGGAGACGGCGGTGGCTGCGTACGAGCACGGCCCCGAGTGACCGGCGTCACTGGCGCTACGATCCCGGCATGAGCGATGCGCCGACGACCGCCGCCGATCCCACCACCGAGACCCGGACGCCGACCCGCCCGGACCGCCCGGACCGCAACCTCGCACTGGAGCTGGTCCGTGTCACCGAGGCCGCGGCCATGGCGGCCGGCCGCTGGGTCGGCCGCGGCGACAAGAACGGCGCCGACGACGTCGCGGTGAACGCGATGCGCGTGATGATCTCCAGCATCGGCATGAACGGCACCGTGGTGATCGGCGAGGGCGAGAAGGACAACGCGCCCATGCTCTACAACGGCGAGCGCGTGGGCGACGGGACCGGCGCCGAGTGCGACGTCGCCGTCGACCCGATCGACGGCACCACCCTGACCGCCAAGGGCATGAGCAACGCCATCTCGGTGCTCGCGGTCGCCCCGCGCGGCTCGATGTACGACCCGTCCGCCGTCTTCTACATGCGCAAGCTGGCCGCCGGCCCCGAGGCAGCCGACGTCGTCGACATCCGCCTCCCGGTCACGGAGAACATCCACCGGGTCGCCAAGGCCAAGGGCTCCAAGCCGGCCGACGTCACGGTCGTGCTCCTCGACCGCCCGCGCCACCGCGAGCTGGTGGACGAGATCCGCTCGACCGGCGCGCGCATCAAGTTCATCACCGACGGCGACGTGGCCGGCGCGATCATGGCGGCCCGCCCCGAGACCGGCATCGACCTGCTCCTCGGCATCGGCGGCACCCCCGAGGGCATCATCGCCGCCTGCGCGATGAAGGCCACCGGCGGCGTGATCCAGGGCCAGCTGTGGCCGCGCGACGACGACGAGCGGCAGAAGGCCCTCGACGCCGGGCACAACCTCGACGACGACTTCGTGCTGTCGACCGACGACCTGGTCACCGGCGACGACTGCTTCTTCGTCGCCACCGGCATCACCGACGGCGAGCTGATGCAGGGCGTGCGCTACCGCGCCGGCGGCTGCACCACGCACTCGCTGGTCATGCGCTCGCGCAGCGGCACGATCCGCTCGATCCGGTCCGAGCACCAGCTCCAGAAGCTACGCGATTTCGCCGCGATCGACTTCGAGAGCTGACCGGCCGGCGGTCAGCGCCGCCACCACCCGGTCGATCACGTCGGGGTCGACCGCCATCCCGACGTGGGAGGTGGTCACCTCGACGGCCCGCGCCTGCGGGTCGATGCAGGCCCGCCAGTCGACGATGCCGTCGCGCCGCGAGTAGATCGCGGTGAACGCCACGTCGGCCGGGATCGGCAGCCGGCTGTCGTCGAAGCTGCGCCGGGCGCAGTCGCCGCCGACGCAGTCGTCCGACATCAGGCCGGGCACACCGACCCGGGACAGCCGAACGAGCATCTCGACGCTGGCCGCGAGCGAGATGTGGTGGGCGGCGGGGGCCAGCATCGGGCTGCCCAGCGTGACGATCCCGGAGACCAGGTCGGGACGGCGCGCCGCCACCCCGCGGGCGAGCATGCCGCCGAGGCTGTGGCCGACGACCTGCACCCGCGACCCGCGCCGCGAGGCGATCGACTCCAGCCGGGCCTCGAGCAGCGCCGCCGCGTCGACGGTGCAGCCGATGTTGGCGTGGATGTTGGAGCGGTAGGTGCGCAGTCCCTGCCGGCGCAGCGACGCCGACATCCACCGCAGCGATCCGTCACCGGCGAGGAAGCCGGGCACGAGAACCACCGGGTCGCCGGAACGCGGCGCCGTGCGGGCGGCGTACGGCGTGTCCCGGCGGCTGCGCCGCTCGCCCACCGACCGCAGGGCGTAGCGGCCCACCTCGCGGACCACGCTCGCCTCGCGCACCACGGCCGAGACCAGCGGCGGCTCGAAGCCGTCGGGCCTGAGGAAGGCGGCGAGTGTGGTTGACCTCACAAGTACCGACGGTACGCCTCATACCCGCCGGATCCGAGGAGAAGTGGCCCGTGTCACGCAGTTCCCCCACTATTGGGCATCTTCGGCCACGGAATCCGCCGGCCGCCCCGGGTGGCCCCGAGCGGTGCCGGGACCGGCCCCGGGGTGAACGGATCGGCCTGTTGCGATTGACTGGCCGGCATGGTTCCCTCCCCCCGGCCGGCCGACCGCACCCCCCGACCCGCAGCGATGCCCAGGTCACGCGTGCGCGACGCGGCCGGTGTGCCGGTCTCGGAGGAGCTCTTCGCCCCCGTCAGCCGGGACGTCGAGCTGTGCTACCAGACCTTCGGCGACCCCGACGGCGACCCGCTGCTCCTCGTCATGGGGCTCGGCGGCCCGATGACCTGGTGGGACCCCGAGCTGTGCCGGCTCCTCGCGGCGGCCGGGTTCTTCGTCATCCGCTACGACAACCGGGACGTCGGGCGGTCCTCGCGGCTCCCCGGGCGCGTCACCCGGAGCATGGTGCTGCGGGCGTTCGCCGGGAGGCCCGTGCGGGCGCCGTACACGATGGACGACCTCGCCGAGGACGGCTTCGCGCTGCTCGACCACCTCGGCATCGATGCCGCCCACGTGGTGGGCGTCTCCATGGGCGGGATGGTCGCGCAGACCATGGCCATCGACGCGCCGCACCGGGTCCTGTCCCTGACCAGCGTCATGTCGACCACCGGCAAGCGCTCGGTCGGCTGGCAGCACCCGTCGCTGCTGCCCTCCCTCGTCATGGGTCGCAAGCCCGGGGTCGAGGAGTACGTCCGCACGAGCAGCGCGTTCTGGCGGCTGATCGGCTCGCCGAGCTACCCGCAGCCCCACGAGAAGGTGGAGGCCCGGGCCCGCGAGACCTTCGAGCGCGGCGTCAGCCGCATGGGCGTGATGCGGCAGATGCTGGCGGTGCTGACCCAGCCCAACCGCGGCCCGCGGCTGCGCGGGCTGCGGGTGCCGACCCTGGTCGTGCACGGCGTCGACGACAAGATGGTCCACGCCTCGGGCGGCCGGGCGACCGCCGCCGCCATCCCCGACGCCGAGCTGCTCCTCGTCGACGGCATGGGCCACGACATGCCGGCCGCGCTGTTCCCGACGTTCGTCGACGCGATCCGTCGCACCGCCGACCGCGCCTGACGCCGCCCACCCCGCGAGCTGCCAGCAGTTCCCCCCGAAATGGGGCCGAGCTGCCACCAGTTGCGGAAACTGGTGGCAGCTCGGCGGAGGGGTCAGTCGCTGAGGCGCTCACCCGTGTCGGTGTCGAACACGTGCACGTGGTGGGGGTCGGTGGTCACGTGGATCACGTCGCCCTTGCGGACCGCGTTGCGGTCGCTGACGCGCACGATGATGTTGCTCGGCGTGCCCTCGATGCCGCTGGTGCCGTAGACGAACGCGTCGGCGCCGAGCTCCTCGACCACGGTCACCTTGACCGGAAGGCCGCCCTCGCTCTCGCCGACCATGCGCCAGGCCTCGGGCCGGACGCCGACGGTGATGTTGTTGTGCTGCGGACCCAGCTTCTTCGAGGAGGTCTCGTCGACGGGCACGAGGTACTCGCCGATCTGGGCCTTGCCGTCCTTGGCGTGCGCGTCGATGAGGTTCATCTGCGGGGAGCCGATGAAGCCGGCGACGAACAGGTTCTGCGGCTTGTCGTAGAGGCGCAGCGGGCTGTCGACCTGCTGGAGGTAGCCGTCCTTCATCACGGCGACCCGGTCGCCCATCGTCATGGCCTCGACCTGGTCGTGGGTGACGTAGACGGTGGTGACGCCGAGGTCGGCCTGGAGCTTGGCGATGTCGGTGCGGGTCTGCACGCGCATCTTCGCGTCGAGGTTCGACAGCGGCTCGTCCATGCAGAACACCTGCGGCGAGCGCACGATCGCGCGGCCCATGGCGACGCGCTGGCGCTGACCACCGGAGAGGGCCTTCGGCTTGCGGTCGAGGTACTCCTCGAGGCCGAGGATCCGGGCGGCCTCGGCGACGCGCTTCTTGCGCTCCTCGTCGGGGACCTTGGCCATCTTGAGCGCGAAGGCCATGTTGTCGGCCACCGACATGTGCGGGTAGAGCGCGTAGTTCTGGAACACCATCGCGATGTCCCGGTCCTTCGGCGGCATGTGCGTGATGTCGCGGTCGCCGATGAAGATCTTGCCGGAGTTGACCTCCTCCAGCCCGGCGAGCATGCGGAGGGTGGTCGACTTGCCGCACCCGGAGGGTCCGACGAGCACCATGAACTCGCCGTCCTTGATCTCGAGGTCGATGCCGGGAACCGCGGGCTTGTCCGCTCCGGGGTACCAGCGCTGGGCCTTCTCGAAGGTCACCGTTGCCATGTTCTGTTCTCTCCTTCACCGGCAGGTACGTGCCGGACGATCCGTAGTGAAGTGACGCCCATCACTCTACTTGCCGCGTCGCTCGCAGCACACGGGCGGTCTCAGGGGCGAGGACGCCGAGACGTACGCCGACCTCGGCCAGCGCGCGCCCCGTCAGCACGACGTCGACCCGCCGCGGGGCGAGGTCGGCCAGGTGCTGCGGGGCGTCCGGGGTCTCCTCGGTGACCCTGTAGCGGGCGTCGGGGTCCAGGCCCTCGAGGAGCACCGGGGCCTGGTGCTGGGCGACCGTCCGCTCGGTCTGCGCGACGACCCACCAGCCCTCCGCCCCGTCGGCGGCCACGACGCCGGTGACGAAGCAGCCGGGGTCGGGGTGGTCGCTGCGCACCAACCGGCCGTCGGCCACGAGCGGCCGCATCCGCTTGTGCAGCGCCACCCACTCCGCGACCTGGTCGCGGTCGGTCTGCCCGACCGCCCGCAGGTCCCACTCGATGCCGTAGTGGCCGATCAGCGCCGTGGCCGCCCGGAACGGCAGCGCGTGGCTGCGGCCGGTGGTGTGGGCGACGGGGCCGCCGAGGTGGGCGCCGGTCATCTCCGGCGGCACCAGCAGCGTGGTCCAGCGTTGGATCCGCTGCCGCTCGACGGCGTCGATGGTGTCGCTGGCCCACACCCGGTCGGTGCGGGCGAGCACGCCGAGGTCGATCCGGCCGCCGCCCGAGGCGCACGACTCGATCTCGAGCCCCGGGTGGGCGGCGCGGAGCTCGTCGAGGAGCCGGTAGAACGCGAGCGTCTGCGCCCGGGCCCCGGGCACGTCGATGAGGTCGCGGTTGTGGTCCCACTTGAGGTAGGCGATGTCGAGCTCGTCGAGGAGCGCCATCAGCTGCCCCCGCACGTGGTCGTACGCCGCGGGGTTGGCGAGGTCGAGCACCTGCTGGTGCCGCCACTCGGGCGGGTGGTCGCGGTGGGCGCCGAGCACCCAGTCGGGGTGCTCGCGGGCCACGTCGGAGTCGAGGTTGACCATCTCCGGCTCCACCCACAGCCCGAAGTCGAGCCCCAGCGCCGTGACCCGCTCGATGAGCGGCTGCAGTCCCTCCGGCCAGACGTCGGGGTCGACGGTCCAGTCGCCGAGCCCGGCGCGGTCGTCGCGCCGGCCGCGGAACCAGCCGTCGTCGAGCACGAACCGCTCGACGCCCGCCGCGGCCGCCACCTCCGCCAGCTCGGTGAGGCGGTCGAGGTCGTGGTCGAAGTAGACCGCCTCCCAGGTGTTGACGAGCACCTTGCGGACCGGCCGCGGCGTCGTGCGGCGGAGCAGGTCGTGGAAGCGGGCGGACACGCCGTCGAGACCCTCGCCGGACCACCCCCCGACGAGCCAGGGCGAGGAGTAGGACTCCCCCGCGCCGAGCACGACCTCGCCCGGCGCGAGCAGCTCGCCGCCGCCGAGCAACACGTCGCCCTCGGGCGTGCGGTCGGCGTAGCTCTCGTGGTCGCCGCTCCAGGCGACGTGGATCGACCAGACCTCGCCTCGCCGGAACGCGAAGCCGGGGGTCCCGGCCGAGAGCAGCAGCGTGGCGTCGTGGCCGGTCCGGCCGTGGCGTCCGGCGCGCTGCCAGGTGCCGACGGGCCACGAGTGACGCTGCGGGACGCGCTCCCCGACCCATCGGCCACTGAGGTCGAGCAGCTCCGCGGCGCGCGCGGGCACGGGAAGGGTGGAACGCACCGCCGCGACGTGCAGGCCGTCGTCGCCGGTGTTGACCACGGTGGTCCGCGCGCGGAGCAGCCCCTCGGGGGTGAGGTCGAGCTCGAGGCGGACCTCGCAGCCGAGGTCGGCGTCCGCGGCGGCCGCGACGACGCCCTGGCCGTCCTGGGTCCACGACCACCCGTCGAGGCGGACCGGCACCGCGCCCGAGCGGAACAGCTCGACGGCCGGCGTGCCGGTGTAGCCGTGCGCCGTGAGCGGCACCAGGCCCGTGGCGCGAGGCTCGTCGAGGGCGCTGTGGGACACCCCGGTCGGGTGAGCGTCCGCCAGCCCGTCGAGGTCGCTGTCACGCAGCGCCGTGCCCCAGTGGAGCATCGTCGGGACACCCGACGCCGCGGGCGCGAGCACCACGCTCACGCCCGCCGCCGTCAGGTGGACGACCGGCCCGCTCACCTCGCGACCACGCAGGCGGCGAGGCGACGGACCGGACAGTGGGACATGACCAGCAAGACCATGCGGACAACGGTAGTGACGGCCGCGCCTGCAGCTACCGGGCGCTCACCCCTTGACCGCGCCCGCGGTGAGGCCGCGGACGAAGTAGCGCTGCATGACGAAGAAGACGGTCATGGGGATCACGATCGTGATGAACGCGCCGGCCGTGAGCAACTCCGCGCCCTGCCCCTGCGTGCCCAGGATTCCCTGCAGCTCGACGATCACGGTCTCGTTGGTGCCGCCGCCGAGGAACAGCTTCGCGATCAGCAGGTCGTTCCAGACCCACAGGAACTGCAGGATCGCGAACCCGGCCAGCGCCGGCACGGACATGGGCACGATCAGCCTCCAGAAGGTCTGGAAGTGCGTCGCGCCGTCGATCTTCGCCGACTCGATGACCGTCGTCGGCAGCGTCGTCATGTAGTTGCGCAGGATGTAGATCGCCAGCGGCATGCCGAACCCCGTGTGCAGGATCCACACGGACAGGTAGTCGCCGACGATGCCGAGCCCGCGCGGCCCCATCAGGTCGAGCATCGGGGCCAGCGCCACCTGGAGCGGCACCACCATGACGGCCACGATCGACACGAACAGGAAGTCCTTGCCGCGGAAGCTCATGAAGGTGAACGCGTAGGCGGCGAAGGCCGCGAACATGATCGGGATGATCGTGGCGGGGACCGCGACGACGACGCTGTTGACCAGCGCCGACGCCATGTCGGTCCGCTCGAACATCCGGTCGTAGTTGTCGATCGTCCAGGTGGTGTCGAACGGGTTGAAGATCGCCGTCCACCAGCCCGAGGTGATCGAGTCGGTCCGGGACCGGAACGAGGTGACCAGCAGGCCCAGTGTCGGAACGGTCCACAGGATCACCAGGACGGTCACGGTCACGATGGAGAACCAGCTGCGCTTCTCCCCGTGGCCCTTGGGCGGTGGCCCGTAGTCCTGCATCGGGTCCGGCATCTTCTCGGTGCCCCGAGGGGCGTGGGCAGCGGCCTGGGAGGTCATCGGGCCAGCTCCTCTCGACGGAAGTGCCGCACCTGGTAGACGAGGATCGGCAGCACGGAGATGAGCAGCACCACGACGATCGCCGAGGCAGTGCCTGCCTCCCGCCTCGCGAAGAGCTCGTTGAAGAACAGGTTCGCGATGACGTTGCTCTCGAAACGTCCGTTGGTCGTGACGAAGATGATGTCGAAGATCTTGAGCACGAGGATGGTCACCGTGATGTAGACGGTGATCATCGTGCCCTTGATCTGCGGCACGACCACCCGCCAGAAGATCTGCCACTCCGTCGCGCCGTCGATCCGGGCCGCCTCGATGGTCTCGTCGGGAACGCCCTTGATGGCGGAGGACAGCAGGATCATCGCGAACCCCACCTGCAGCCAGATCAGGATGACCATGAGCAGGAAGGAGTTCAGCCGGAACTCCGAGATCTGCAGCCACGTCTGTGGATCGCCGCCGATGCTGGTCCAGATCGCGTTCAGCAGGCCCGTCTGGTTCGCGCCGGCGTCGTCGAAGGCGTAGATCAGGCTCCAGATCGCCGAGGCGCCGACGAAGGAGATCGCCATCGGCAGGAAGATGAAGCTCTTCGCGACCTTCTCTGCCTGCGGGCCGAGTCGGTCGGCGAGCACCGCGATGATCACACCGAAGGCGACCACGAAGGCCGGCACGACCAGCAGCCACAGGAGGTTGTTGAACAGCGCGGACTGGAAGTCCCCGTCGGTGAAGATCTCGCGGTAGTTGGCCAGCCCGACGTAGGCGTCGCTGTCGGAGTTGGCGAACGAGTAGTTGATCGTCTGGAGCGTCGGGTAGATCAGCATCAGCCCGATGAAGAACAGGCCCGGCAGCACGTAGGCGTACGGCATCGCGGCCAGGGACGCCCGCTGGGGCAGGCCCTCCACGAACATGTTCAGGAACCAGAAGAACACGCCGGCGCCGCCGACCCCGGCCACCAGGGCAACGATCCCGATGATGATCTTGCTGTCCAGGAAGACCTCGGGGTAGAGCCCGAAAGCCAGGAACAGGTTGAACAGCGCCCAGATCACGGCCGCCATCCCGACGAGGCCGCCGACGATCTTGGCCGGTGACGTCTGGTGGGCCCGCGAGGTCGCGCTCCCGGCACCGGGCTCCAGCACCGACGTGTCGCCGGTGCTGGAGCCCTTCTGCTCAGTTGTCATTCGGGCCACTCCTCCTCGATGGCCGCGAGCGTCTCCTCCGTCGACTTCCCGTCGATCCACTCCACCATCTCGTCCCAGAAGACGTCGGAGCCGATCACCGGCGGCATCAGGTCGGAGGCGTCGAAGCGGAACACGTCGGCCTCGGAGGCGATGGCCGCGATCTCGCGGGTGGTCTCGTCGGAGTAGTTGGACGCGTCGAAGGTCGCGTGCGGCGACAGCCAGCCGCCCGCGGCAGCCCACTCCACGCCGAACTGGTCGGACGTGAGGAACTCCATGACCTCGATGGCCTCGTCATCGTCGCCGTTGAAGAGGGCCGCGAGGTCGCCGCCGCCGAGGATCGGCTGGCCGTCGAACCCGCCCTCGACGGGCGGGAGCACGAAGACGCCGACCTCGTCGTCGAGGTTCTTCTGCACGTCCTCCGGGTAGAACCCGGTGGCGAAGTTGCCCTGCCGGTGCAGGTAGCACCGCGGGGGCTGGGCGAAGGCCGGCTGCATCGCGTCCGCGAACCCCGTGTTCAGGATCGCCCGCTCGTCGCCGAGCACCATGCCGTCGGTCTTCATGACCTCACCGGCGGCGTCGAGGGCCTCGACGATCGCTGGGTCGTCGAAGGGGATCTCGTGATTGACCCACTGGTCGTAGACGTCCGGCCCGGCGGTGCGCAGCACCATCTCCTCCAGCCAGTCGGTGCCGACCCAGCCGGTGTCCTGGTCCGACTCCCAGCCGATGCACCACGGAGCCGTGCCGTCCTTCATGATCTGCTCGGCGGTCTCCTGGAGCTCCTGGAAGCTCTGGGGGTCGGTGTTGTAGCCCTTGTCGGCGTACTCCGGCTTCGGGTACCACACCAGGCTCTTGACGGCCATGCGCATCGGGGCGCCGTACACCTCGCCGTCGAGCTCGGTCGCGTCGAGGAAGCCCGGGATCAGCGTCGACTCGATGGCCCCGAGGTCGATGGCGTCGCCCAGCGGGGTCAGGAACCCGTCCTCGGCGAGCTCCACGAGGCCGCCCGGCTGGGGGAAAAGGGCGATGTCCGGGGCGTCACCTGCGTTGACCCGGGTCGGGATCGTGGTGCTGAAGTCCGAGTCAGCGGTGTACTTGACGTCGATGCCGCTCTCCTCCTCGAAGGCGGCCAGCGACTCGAGGAACGCCTCCTCCTCCTGGCCGCCGAAGGCGCCGAGGATCTCGACCACCCCGTCGCCGTCCGAGCTGCCGAGGCCGCTTCCCCCGCCTCCGCCCCCGTTGTCGTCACCCTGGAGACATCCCGAGGTCACGAGGGCGAGAGAGAGACCTACCCCCAGGGCCGACCACTGCCGGCGTCGCTTGCCTGTTGCCATCTGCCACTCCTCTGTCCGGTTCCAGGGACCCAACCTGTGCGGTGATGCACCTCACATCACTGCCTGTCTACTCGACCGCGTCATCGGGTGTCCACGACGCCCGAGGTCACGATTCCGCAGCCATTTCCGGCCTTTCGGGGGCGACCGGCATGCTCCGGCCCGCGCCACAGTTTCGTGGCACAGGTCACGCAAACGCTTGCTCTCACCCTCCCCTGCCGATCGCGGGAAGTCAACGAACGTCCAGTCATTGAGCCCGTGCGAGGTATGGAAACGCTTGCGGACTCATGGCAGAGTGCGCAGGGTGCGGCCCGGAGCGCAGGTCAACATGGCCGATGTCGCCCGGCACGCGGGCGTGTCCACGGCCACCGTCTCGCGCGCCCTGCGGGACCTGCCCGGGGTCAGCGAGGAGACGCGGGTGCGCGTCAAGGCGATCGCCACCAAGCTGTCGTACGTCGTCTCGCCCGAGGCCTCGCGGCTCTCCGGCGGAGCCACCGGACGGGTCGCGGTCGTGGTGCCGCGGGTCAACACCTGGTACTTCTCCACGATGCTCGCCGGCCTCGAGGCCGTCTTCCGCGAGGCGGAGCTGGACATGCTGCTCTACCACGTCGGCGGAGCCGCGGACCGCCAGCGGTTCTTCGAGCGGCTCCCCACGCGTCGCAAGGCGGACGCGGTCGTGATCGTGGCCCTGCCGGTACCCGAGGAGCAGATGGACCGGCTCGACCTCATGGGCGTCGAGGTCGTCGTCGCCGGCGGCCGCATCGCCGACTACGCCTGTGTGCGCGTGGACGACAGGGCAGCCGCGGAGCAGGCGGTGCACCACCTGCTGACCCTGGGCCACACCCGCGTCGCCATGATGCGCACCGAGGACCGGGAGGGCATCGTGTGGCCGATCGACCGGGCGCGGTGGCTCGGCTACCGGGACGCCCTCGAGGCCGGAGGCCTCGAGTACGACGAGCGCTACGTGGTGACCGTGCCCTTCACCAACGACGGCGGGGCCGAGGGCATGGCGCAGCTGCTGTCCATGCGGCAGCCGCCCACCGCGGTCTTCGCCCACTCCGACGAGATGGCCCTCGCTGCGATGCGCACCCTGCGACGCGCCCACGTCGCCGTCCCGGCGTCCATGTCGCTGGTCGGGGTGGACGACCACCCCATGGCGGAGCTGCTGGAGCTCACCACCGTCCGCCAGCCCGTCGAGGAGCAGGGTCGCCGCACCGCCATGATGGTGCTCGACCTGCTGGCCGGCCGGTCGGTCCAGGAGCGGGACGTCGTCCTGCCCACGTACCTCGTCGTGCGCGGCTCCACCGGTCCTTCAGCCGACGGGGCCCCCCGACGGCCCGCGGGCAGGCAGGCCGACAACCAGGCCGGCAAGCAAGCCGGGAAGCAGGCCGGGAAGCAGGTCCGCAGGGCGGGCAGCAGCAGCCCGGCCCGCGGCGCGTAGCGGTCCGGGCGCTCAGCGCCCGCCGAGCAACCTGCGTCGCGGGGTTCCTGGCATCGGGCGGCGGCTCACCGTCACGCCGGCCATGAGCGCGATGCCCTTGACCCGGATCGTCGGCGAGTCGGGACGCAGCTGAGGGGCCACCTTGTCGCGGCCCTGCTCGAACGCGCCCATGATCCCGACGCCCTCGACGACCACGTTCGTCCACTCGTTGACGTAGATGTCGACGCCGCCCCAGATCGCGTTGGCGTTGATGACCGTCTCGCGGCTGGTGAAGCGCGCCTCGCGCAGGTCGATGTCCACCCCGCCGCAGAAGGCGAACGCCGTGTGCGTCGGCCCGACCTCCCAGACCCCCTTGCGGCTGCATCCGCCCAGGATCGCCACCGAGGAGTCGTGGCGGGCGGCCGGCACCAGCGGCCCGGCCGGCTGCGGCCGCGGCACCGGCGGGTGGTCGTCGTGCCGCACGGGCAGGTCCGCCGTGATGGGCACGAGGTCGGCGTAGGTCTTGGCGGCGTACGTCGACTCGAGGCGCTCGTCGAGCTCCTCCAGGTCGAGCCGACCCTCCCCGGCGGCCTCTCTCAGGATGTCGGCCACGCGGTGGCGGTCGGCGTCCGAGACCCGCATCTGCGACGGGTCGCCCCCGAACGGTCCTGGGCGCTCCAGCGGTCCCTCCATGACGGCCAGCCTAGTCACCTCGACTAGCCTGCGGCCGTGAGCACCGAGCCCGAGTTCCGCTTCTCCGACCTCCTGCCGATCGGCGCCGACGACACGCCGTACCGGCTCCTCACGACCGAGGGCGTCTCGACCTTCGAGGTCGACGGCCGGACCTTCCTCGAGGTCGACCCCGAGGCGATCCGCCGGCTGACCGCGGAGGCGATGCACGACATCTCCCACTACCTGCGGCCCGCCCACCTCGCGCAGCTGCGCAAGATCATCGACGACCCCGAGGCGTCGGGGAACGACCGCTTCGTCGCTCTGGACCTGCTCAAGAACGTCAACATCTCCGCCGGCGGCGTGCTGCCGATGTGCCAGGACACCGGCACCGCGATCGTGATGGGCAAGAAGTCCGAGGGCGTGCTCACCGGCGCCGACGACGCCGAGGCCGTGAGCCGCGGCGTCTTCGACGCCTACACGAAGCTCAACCTGCGCTACTCCCAGCTCGCGCCGCTCACGACGTACGACGAGAAGAACACCGGGACCAACCTGCCGGCCCAGGTCGAGATCTACTCGACTCCGCAGACCTCGGGTAAGCCTGAGTACAAGTTCCTCTTCATGGCCAAGGGCGGCGGCTCGGCCAACAAGTCCTTCCTCTACCAGGAGACGAAGGCTGTCCTGAACCCCCAGCGGATGCTGAAGTTCCTGGACGAGAAGATCCGCTCGCTCGGCACCGCCGCCTGTCCGCCCTACCACCTCGCCGTGGTCATCGGCGGCACCTCCGCGGAGTACGCCCTCAAGACCGCGAAGCTCGCCTCCGCGCACTACCTCGACAACCTGCCGACCGAGGGCTCGATGAGCGCCCACGGTTTCAGGGACCTCGAGCTCGAGCAGCAGGTCTTCGAGCTGACGCAGTCTTTCGGCATCGGCGCCCAGTTCGGCGGCAAGTACTTCTGCCACGACGTGCGCGTCGTCCGGCTCCCGCGCCACGGCGCGTCCTGCCCGGTGGCTCTGGCCGTCTCCTGCTCCGCCGACCGGCAGGCGCTCGGCAAGATCACCCCGGAGGGCGTCTTCCTCGAGCAGCTCGAGACCGACCCGGCGAAGTACCTCCCGGACACCACCGACGAGCACCTCGACGACGAGGACGTCGTCCGCATCGACCTGAACCGGCCGATGCCGGAGATCCTCGCCGAGCTGACGCAGTACCCCGTCAAGACCCGGCTCTCGCTCACCGGCCCGCTGGTCGTGGCCCGCGACATCGCGCACGCCAAGATCAAGGAGCGGCTCGACGCCGGCGAGGAGATGCCGCAGTACCTCCGCGACCACCCCGTCTACTACGCCGGCCCGGCGAAGACCCCCGAGGGCTACGCCTCGGGATCGTTCGGACCGACCACGGCCGGCCGGATGGACTCGTACGTCGAGCAGTTTCAGGCCGCGGGCGGGTCCATGGTGATGCTGGCGAAGGGCAACCGGTCGAAGCAGGTGACCGAGGCGTGCGCCGCCCACGGCGGGTTCTACCTCGGCTCGATCGGCGGCCCCGCGGCCCGGCTCGCCCAGGACTGCATCAAGTCGGTGTCCGTCCTCGAGTACGAGGAGCTCGGCATGGAGGCGGTCTGGAGGATCGAGGTCGAGGACTTCCCCGCCTTCATCGTCGTCGACGACAAGGGCAACGACTTCTTCACCGACCCGTCCGGCGCGGTGACGGTGCCGATCTCCGGGATCCGGGTCCGCTCCGCCGAGTAGGGGTCAGCCGGGGACCGGGGTCTCCCCCATCTGCGGGAAACCCGGCCCACGGGTCTCGACCCGCGGTCCGGGCCCGTGGAAGAACGGGTGGTGTCCCCTCGAGAGGAGCACCCCATGAAGACCATCGCCCTGGCCGCCTGTGCCGCGCTGGCAGCGACCGTGCTGACCCCGACGGCCGCCGCCGCGAAGCCCGACACGGCCTGCATGAAGTCCGGCATCAAGACCCTGCAGGGCGCCGGCCTGCTCGACGACGTGGCCCGCGGCGGGCTGCCCATCGCCACGGCGGTCGGCCTCGGTGTCGTGCCGCGCGAGGGCACCGACGTCGGCGCGCTGCCCGACCCGCTCCCGCTGCGCGTCGTGCTCGCCGACCACCGCGCCGGCGACAGCAGCCTGTTCATCTACCCCTGGTGCTGACCCTCACCTGACGGCGTCGCGCCAGCGCCTCAGGCACCGACGACGAGGACCGGTCCCGACTCGATCCGGACGGAGACCCGGTCGCCGTGGCGGAGCCCCGCGGCGTCCCGGCTCGCCAGCTGGGACACCAGGGTGGTGCCGTCCGAGAGACGGGCCGTCACCCGGGAGACCGGGCCCAGGAAGGACACCGTGTCCACGGTGGCCTCGCCCGACGGGTCCGGCGCCAGGGTGACCGACTCGGGCCGGACCAGCGCCAGACCGCTGCCCTCCGCGGAGCCGGGAAGCAGCGGGAGCGTGGTGCCGAGCACCTGGGCCGAGCCGTCGGCCACCGTGGCGGGGAGCCGGTTGCTGAGGCCCACGAACTCGCCGACGAAAGGCGTGGCGGGCGAGGCGTAGAGCTCGGACGGCGGCGCGAGCTGCTCGAGCCGACCGGCGTTCATCACGCCGACCCGGTCGGCGACGGCGAGCGCCTCCTCCTGGTCGTGGGTGACGAACAGCGTGGTGGTGCCGACGTCGAGCTGCACCCGGCGGATCTCGTCGCGCAGCTGCACGCGGACCTTGGCGTCGAGCGCGGAGAGCGGCTCGTCGAGCAGCAGCACGGCCGGCTCGATGGCCAGCGCGCGGGCGAGCGCCACGCGCTGCTGCTGGCCGCCGGAGAGCTGGTGCGCGTAGCGCCCGCCGTGCTCCCCCAGCCCGACGAGGTCGAGCATGTCGCCCGCCCGCCGGCGACGGTCGCGACGGGAGGCGCCGCGCAGCTTGAGGCCGAACGCCACGTTGTCGAGCACCGTGAGGTGGGGGAACAGGCTGTAGGCCTGGAACACCATGCCCATGTCCCGCTTGTTCGCCGGCACCGCCGACAGGTCCCGACCGCCGACGACGATGGACCCCTCGTCCTGCCGCTCCAGCCCGGCCAGGATGCGCAGCGCGGTCGTCTTGCCGCAGCCCGACGGCCCCAGCAGCACGACGAGCTCGCCCGGCTCGAGGTGCAGGTCGAGCCCGTCCAGCGCGTGCACCGCGCCGTACGACCGGCGCAGTCCGGTCATCTCGACCGCCACGCCCTGGCGGGCGGCCGTCGAGGCGACGGAGGTGTCCGTGGTCATTCTCTGTCTCCGATCAGGCGGCGACGACGGTCGAGGAAGGACAGCATCACGAGCAGCGAGGAGGCGAACAGGATGGATGCCAGCGAGGCCGCCATCGACGTCGAGGCGTCGCTCTTGCCGAGCGCCACGATCGCGACCGGCAGGGTCTCGTAGTTGAGCAGCGAGGCGACGGTGTACTCGCCCAGCACGAGGGCGACCGAGATGAACGCCGCTCCCAGCACCCCGCCCCAGATGTTCGGAACGACCACCCGCACCACGACGGTCGCCCAGCCCGCGCCCAGTGAGCGCGCGGCCTCCGCCAGCGTGGCGGCGTCGATCGAGGCGAGGGCCGCGTCGATCGACCGGTAGGCGAAGGGCAGGACGAGCACGACGTACACGAAGGCGAGGTTCAGCGGGGAGTCGCCGAGCAGGTAGGTCACCCAGGCGAAGACGTTGTTGACCCCGACCACGAGGACCAGTGCGGGGATGGTCAGCGGGAGCAGGCACAGGAACTCCACGAGGCGGGTCGCACGCGGGACCCGGAGCCGCACCCAGACCATCGTGGGCACCAGCAGGAAGACCATCCCCACGACCGTCAGCACGGCGAGCAGGAGCGAGGTGGTGATCGCCTCGACCATGGTCCGGTCCTCGGCGAGGTTGCGCCAGGCGTCCCACGTCCGCTCGTCCGAGCCCGGGACGCTGGTGCTGAAGTCGAGCAGCGCGATCAGCGGGAGCAGGAAGAACGCTGCGAACAGCAGCAGCAGGAGCACCCGCGCCACCCGCCAGGCCACCGCTCCCGAGCCGCGCGTCATCCCAGCCACCTCGACGTACGCCGCAGCAGCAGCGCGTAGAGCACCATCACGACGGCCACGACCGCGACCATCTCCAGCGCCAGCGCGAACGCGAAGTTCGCCTGGCCGAGCACGATCTCGCTGGTGAGTGCCGCGCGGATCAGCAGCGGGGTGATGGGCGAGCCCTGGCTCACCAGCGCCGCGGCCGTGGCGTAGGCGGCGAAGGCGTTGGCGAAGAGCAGCAGCGCCGACCCCAGGAAGGCGGGTCGCAGCAGCGGGATCGCCACCCGGGTCCAGTACTGCCAGGTGCTGGCCCCGAGGTTGACCGCCGCCTCACGCCACTGCGGGCGCAGCCCCTCCAGGGCGGGGAGGAAGACGATCACCATGAGCGGGATCTGGAAGTAGGTGTAGACCAGGATCAGGCCGGGCAGCTCGTAGAGCCACGGCGACCCTGCGGCGTCGACGCCGAGGACGTCGGCCAGCAGGTCGGTGAGGAGACCCCCGAAGCCGAGCGTCGCGATCCACGCGAAGGCCAGCGTGACCCCGCCGAACTGCGCGAGGGCGCCCGCCACCGCCGTGACGACGCGGCGCAGCACGCTCGTCCTCGGGGCGGTCACGATGAGGTAGGCCAGCAGCGCACCGAGGACCGCGCCCACGGCCGCGGACGCGAGCGAGAGCACCACGCTCTCCCTCAGTGCCGCGAGCGCGGTCTCCCCGCCGAGCGCGCGGATCTTGTCGAGCGAGAAGCCGCCGTCGCTGTCCTGGAAGGCGCCGACCGCCACGGTGACGGTCGGCACCAGCAGGAAGATCGTGACGTAGACCAGGAACGGGAGCAGCCCGAGGGCCGGGCCGAATGCCGGTCGTCGGCCCGGGGACGGCGGTGTCGGCTCGACCTCCGGCTGCGACGCCGACACCGGGGCGACCGCGGTCAGCCGACCGCCTTCGCCCAGTTGTCGGCCAGGTAGGCCGCCATCTTCTCGGTCTGCTCGTTGGTCGGGATGATCGGGTCACCCTCGACCGGCGGCAACGCGTCGTACAGCTCCTGGTCGATCGTGCCGGCCTCGGCCATCGCGTCGGCCCGGACCGGTCGGGCGCCGCCCTCCAGCCAGAGGTTCTGCCCCTCGTCGCTGAAGAGGAACTCCTGCCACAGGCGGGCTGCCGCCGGGTGCGGAGCGTCGGCGTTGATCGCCTGGAAGTAGTAGCCGGCGATCGGCGCCTCGGGAGGCACGAAGGACTTCCAGGTCGGCACCTTGGCGGCCTCCGCGGCGTTCAGGTAGTCCCAGTCGATGACGACGGGGGTCTGGCCGGACTCGATGGTCGCCGCCGTGGGGTCCACGGGAAGGAAGTTGCCCGCCGCCTTGAGCTTCTCGAAGAACTCGACGCCGGGGGCGATGTCGTCGGTCGAGCCGCCGTTGGCCACCGAGGCCATGACCACGCCGCTGAACGCGGCGCCGGCCTGGGTCGGGTCGCCGTTCAGCGCGACCTTGCCCTTGAACTCGGGCCCCAGCAGGTCCTCGACCGAGGTGATGTCGGGGACCTTCGACGAGTCGTACCCGATCGACATGAACCCGCCGTAGTCGTTCACCCACGCCCCGTCGGGGTCCTTGAACTCGTCGGGGATCGTGTCCCAGGTCTCCACCCTGTAGGGCGCGTACATGTCGGTGTTGGCCAGGGCGACGGACTGGCCCAGGTCGAAGACGTCGGGGGCTCGGTCGGTGCCCTTGAGCTGGTTGGCGGCGTTGATCTCGTCCTGGCTGGCGGCGTCCGGCTGGGCCGAGTTGACCTGGATGTCGTACTTCTCCTCGAAGGTCTCGATGATCTCGCCGTAGTTGGCCCAGTCCGGGGGAAGGGCGATGACGTTCAGCTCACCCTCCTCCTGGGCGGCCTCGACCAGCGCGTCCATGCCGCCGAGGTCCTCGGCGCTCGTGGCGGTCGCCGCCTCCGAGGTTCCGGAGGCCGCGGAGTCGTCCTCGGGCGGGGCGCAGGCGGCCAGCGATGCGGCCACCGTGAGCGCGACGACGGCGGCGTACGACGTGCGGAGCTTCACGAGCGTCTCCCCTGTCCGGCGCCTCGGGGGCGGGCGCGGCTGAGCGGAGACTACTGCTGTGTCCGGGTGGGCAGTCCAGCATTTCGGACCGGGTGTGTCGAACTGCACCGGCTGGTCCGGTCCGGTCAGACCCCGGGCGCTCCGGCGTCCTCCGGACCGGCCTCGTCCTGCTCCCGCCCGGGTCGACCGCGGAGGGGCGAGGCGTTGGGGCCCGCGGTCCCCTCCTGGGGCCGCCCGCTCTCGCTGTCCGGATAGCCGGCGACGGCGTTGTCGCCGGCGATCGGCTCCGGCTCGCCAGCCATCCCGGAGACCTCCGAGACCTGGCCCTCCTGCCGATCGTGCTCGTGCTCCTGGCCCATGCCGCCTCCTCGGTGCGCCGGTCCGGTCCCCGCCAGCCTACGGACGGCCCCCACGGCGCGGAGCCGCGTGTGTCGCCGGGGGCCGCAGGGTAAGAAGGGCGTCGTGGAGTACGTCGAGGTCGCGAGTCACGAGTCCGAACGGGGCGAGCTGGTGCTGCGCGAGCGCCGGGAGGAGAACGGCGGCACGTCACTGGAGCTGCGTGCCAACGGCGTGTTCGTCATGGACACCCTGGAGACGAGCACCGAGCAGGCGCTCGCCGAGGCGGCGCTGGGACTGGTGGACGATCCCCGGGAGGTGCTCGTCGGCGGCCTCGGCCTCGGCTTCACGATGCACCAGGTGCTGGCCGACCGGCGGGTGGAGCGGTGCGTGGTCGTCGAGATCGAGCAGGCGCTCGTGGACTGGATGCGCGACGGAACGATCCCGCACGGTCCGACACTGCTGGCCGACGACCGCGCCAGCATCGTCGTCGCGGACGTCGCGATGGCGGTCGGCGAGGCCGCGGACACGTCGTACGACCTGGTGCTCCTCGACGTCGACAACGGCCCCGACTACCTCGTGCACGACACCAACGCCGCGATCTACGAGCCGGCCTTCCTCACCGAGGTGCACCGGCTCCTCCGGAAGGGTGGCGTCGTGGTCGTCTGGTCGGCCACCCGGTCGGCCGACCTCGAGCGTGCGCTCCGCGAAGCCTTCGGCGATGCCGAGGCGCGCGGGTACGACGTCAAGCTCCAGGAGCGCGACGAGCAGTACTGGCTGCACGTGGCCCGCGCCTGATCGAAGGCCCCTGACGACCGGTCTCCGCGCAGGTAACGTCCCCCGCATGAGCGAGCAGGAGTTCCGCACCGAGCACGACTCCATGGGGGAGGTGAAGGTGCCCGCGGCAGCGCTGTGGCGGGCGCAGACGCAGCGCGCCGTGGACAACTTCCCGATCAGCGGCACCACCATGGAGCCCGGCCTCGTGCACGCGCTGGCCCGGGTCAAGGCCGCCGCCGCCGAGGTCAACGCCGACCTCGACGTCCTCGACCGGGAGCGGGCCGACGCGATCGCGGCCGCAGCGGCCGAGGTCGCCTCGGGCGCCCACGACGACCACTTCCCGATCGACGTGTTCCAGACCGGGTCGGGCACCTCGACCAACATGAACACCAACGAGGTCATCGCCTCGCTCGCCGGACGTGCCGGCGTCGACGTCCACCCCAACGACCACGTCAACGCCAGCCAGTCCTCGAACGACACCTTCCCGACGGCCATCCACCTCGCTGCCGCGCTCGCCGTCACCGACGACCTGCTGCCGGCGCTCGCCACGCTCGAGCGGAGCCTCGCCGGCAAGGCCGAGGAGTTCGCCGGCCTGGTGAAGTCCGGCCGCACGCACCTCATGGACGCGACACCGGTGATGCTCGGCCAGGAGCTCGGCGGGTACGCCGCGACCGCGCGCTACGCCGCCGAGCGGCTGGAGGCGGTCCTCCCCCGGGTCCGCGAGCTGCCGCTGGGCGGCACCGCCGTCGGCACCGGCATCAACACCCCGCCGGGCTTCGCGGCCGCCGTGATCGACCGGCTGGCCGAGGACACCGGGCAGCCGTTCACCGAGGCCCGTGACCACTTCGAGGCGCAGGGCACCCGCGACTCGCTCGTCGAGCTGAGCGGGGTGCTGCGGACCATCGCCGTCGGGCTCACCAAGATCTGCAACGACCTGCGCTGGATGGCGAGCGGCCCGACCACCGGCCTCGCCGAGATCCACCTGCCCGACCTCCAGCCCGGCTCGAGCATCATGCCCGGCAAGGTCAACCCGGTGCTGCCGGAGGCGACGCTGATGGTGTGCGCACAGGTTGTCGGCAACGACGCCACCGTCGCCTGGGCGGGTGCGGCCGGAAACTTCGAGCTGAACGTCATGCTGCCGGTCATCGCGCGCAACCTGCTGGAGTCCGTCCGGCTGCTCGCGAACGCCTCCCGGGTGCTGGCCGAGCGCTGCGTCGACGGGATCACCGCAGACGCCGAGCGGATGCGCACGTACGCCGCCTCCTCGCCGTCCGTGGTCACGCCGCTCAACAAGTACCTCGGTTACGAGAACGCCGCGAGGATCGCCAAGCAGGCGCTCACCGACGGCGCCACCATCCGCGAGACGGTGCTGGCGATGGGCTTCGTCGAGCGCGGCGAGATCACCGAGGAGCAGCTCGACGCGGCGCTCGACCTGGAGGCCATGACCCACCCCTGACCGGGACTCCGGCCTCCCCCGGGCACACGGGTTCGACCGGGCCCGTGCGTCGTGCCTGAAAGTGGTGAAGTTCCCGCATCGACGACGGGGCCCGGCGCGGGGCGGCCTAGCGTCGGGCTTGCCCGTGGCCGGCTGCCCCGTCGGCCACACGACTGACCGGGGGGTCACATGAAAGGGCATGCACCGGGCGTGGTGCTCCTCGCCCTCGCACTCGCACTGTCGGGTGCTTCCGGCACGACAGCGGCTCCTGCCGCGACGAGCTCGTCGGGCTCGACGGGCTCGACGGGCTCGCCAGTCCGGGTCGCCGAACCCGCCCCCCGCAAGGCGGGCGTCGAGGTGCGACTCACGATGGAGTCCGGGTCCGCCGCGCTCCGCCAGACGGTCCGCCGGCTGCGCAGCACCGGGACCGCGGCGGTCCGCGCCGTCGTCGTCAAGGAGAACGACGGCCGGGCGAAGCTCGTCGAGGGCGCACGCCGAGGCTACGCGCTGCAGCTGCCGAAGTTCGTCGCCAGCCCGAAGCCGCCCCTCGCGATCGTCAGGGTGCGGAGCAAGAGCAGGAACCCTCTCAGCCCGCGCGCCCGCGACTTCTCCATCGGCGCCGACTTCCGGCTGGGCCGGGTGTCCAAGGGGACGCGGATGGACGACGGCGACAACCTCGTGCAGCGCAGCAGCTTCCACGCGCCCACCCAGTACAAGCTGCAGGTCGACGACGCCGTGCCGTCCTGCCGGCTGAAGGGGGACGCCGGGGAGGCGCTGGTGGAGGCGAACCCCATCCGTCGACTGCGCTGGTTCCGCGCACTCTGCACCCGGACCGGCGACACCGTGACGCTCAAGGTGTGGCGGATCAAGAAGGGCGGGCTGAAGCTCCGCTCGGCGGTGAGCAAGACCGAGACGATCGGCTCGATCCACCACCCGCGCACGGTCCCGCTCACCGTGGGCGGCCGGCTGCGCGACAACGGCACGATGCCGCTGCGCGACACCGACCAGTTCAACGGCCGGGTCGACCGGGTCATCTACGACCGGCGCTGACCCTCGCCACACGATCCAGCTGGCCACACGATCCAGCTGGCCACACGATCGAGGCCGGCGGGGTGTGCCCGCGCACGGACCGGGTACGCCGCCTCCATGACCATGGAGATGCTGCAGAGCCACCCCGCGGGGACCGGAGGCCTCGACGCGACGCTCCTGGACGCGTGCGTCAAGGCCTGCTACGAGTGCGCACAGGCGTGCACGGCGTGCGCCGACGCCTGCCTCGCCGAGGACCTCGTCGCCGACATGCGCCGCTGCATCCGCGGCGACCACGACTGCGCCGACCTGTGCGAGACGACCGGACGCGTGCTGAGCCGGCGCACGGCCGGCGACCCTGCCGTGCTGCGCGCCGTGCTGGAGGCGTGCCTGGCCGCCTGCCGGGCCTGCGCCGAGGAGTGCGAGAAGCACGCCGACATGCACGACCACTGCCGGCTGTGCGCCCAGGCGTGCCGTCGCTGCGAGCGCGCCTGCGCAGACCTGCTCGCCTCGCTCGGCTGAGCCGGGCCGCGGGCCCGCCTACTCAGTACCAGTTGTTGGCCTGCTTGAACGACCACGCGCTGCAGGGCGAGCCGTAGGCGTCGCGGATGTAGTCGAGGCCCCAGCGGATCTGGACCTCGGCCGACGTCATGTAGCCCGCCGGCAGGTCGTGCAGCTCGGTCAGGGCCTGCGGGATGCCGTAGGCACTGGAGGTCGGGTTGTCGGCGTCGACGCGCCAGTTCGACTCGCTGACGTAGAGCGCGTCGAGGCACTGGTACTGGTCCGACGAGAAGCCGTACTCCGGCAGCAGCGCGCGGGCGATGTCGCGCGGCGCCTCGTCGCTGAGGGACTCCTCGCGGGTCACCGCGGGTCCGTCCTCCTGCGACAGCGCAGCCTTCTTCGCCGGGTCCGCCGTACGCCGGTCGGAGCGGGTCACGGGCACCTCGCGCTCCTCGTCGGGGGAGGCGTCGCTCGAGGCGACGTTGGAGGCGAGGTCACTCGGGGTCGGCACGGTCTCGGCGAGGTCGCCGGCGGTGTTGGTGATCGCCGGGCCGCCGGCGACACCGGTCGCGACGACGCCGGCGGTGGCGACGACCGCCGTCGACAGCAGCACGCTCGAACGCACGGCCCGGCGGGACGCGTCGCCGAGGCTGGGCGCCACCTGGCGGTGCTTGGGGGCGTAGTGCTCGCGGTCGGGGCGCCGGGTGAGGCGCGAGGCGAGACGCGGGAGGGCAGGAAGCTGAGGCATGCGGGGGACGCTCACGAGGTAGACGGCACGGACGTCGTGACGGTGGGGTCGGGGGCCGACCGGAACGGCTGGCGCGACCGGCAAGCGCTCCCCCGGCGGCGGCTTGGTCACGAAAAGGTCACGAGCCACCGTGCAAGATCCCCCCGGGGCAGGCAAATCAAACCCCCCGGAACCGGGGCGAGTGTGACCCGATCTACGCCGGAGTCACCTCACACGCCACACGGACCACACCGGCCCCGGGTCCGTCCTCCGCGACCGGAAGTCGGACGACCGGGGCCGGCCGGCCACCTCAGAGCGTGACGTTCTCGAGCATCTCCGTGACGAGCGCCGCAATGGGCGAGCGCTCCGAGCGGGTGAGCGTGACGTGGGCGAAGAGCGGGTGCCCCTTGAGCTTCTCGACAACCGCCACGACGCCGTCGTGGCGGCCGACCCGGAGGTTGTCGCGCTGCGCGACGTCGTGCGTGAGCACCACCTTGGAGTTGGCCCCGATCCGCGACAGCACCGTGAGCAGCACGTTGCGCTCCAGCGACTGCGCCTCGTCGACGATGACGAAGGCGTCGTGGAGCGAGCGGCCACGGATGTGGGTCAGCGGGAGCACCTCGAGCATGCCGCGGTCGAGGACCTCGTCGATCACGTCGCGCGTGGTCAGCGCACCGAGGGTGTCGAAGACGGCCTGGGCCCAGGGCGACATCTTCTCCGACTCCGAGCCGGGCAGGTAGCCGAGCTCCTGGCCGCCGACGGCGAACAGCGGCCGGAACACCACGACCTTCTTGTGCTGGCGGCGCTCGAGCACCGCCTCCAGCCCGGCGCACAGCGCCATGGCCGACTTGCCGGTGCCGGCGCGGCCACCGAGGGAGACGATGCCGACGTCCGGGTCGAGCAGCATCTCCAGCGCGATCCGCTGCTCCGCGGACCGGCCGTGGATGCCGAAGGCCTCCCGGTCGCCCCGGACCAGGTGGACCTGCTTGTCGGCGCCCACGCGGCCCAGCGCCGTGCCGCGGCCGGAGAGGAGCACCAGGCCGGTGTGGCAGGGCAGGTCGCGGGCGGCCTCGAGGGCGAGGCTGCCGTCGTCGTACAGCTCGTCGAGGTCGGCCGCGGTGACGTCGAGCTCGGTCATCCCGGTGTAGCCGGTGTCGGAGTCGCTGACCGCCTCGGCGCGGTACTCCTCGGCGGTGAGCCCGACTGCGGAGGCCTTGATCCGCAGCGGCAGGTCCTTGGAGACGAGGGTGACGTCGTGGCCCTCGTTGGCGAGGTTGCGGGCCACCGCGAGGATGCGGGTGTCGTTGTCGCCGAGCCGGAAGCCCGACGGCAGCGACTCGGGGTCGGTGTGGTTGAGCTCGACCCGGAGGGTGCCGCCCTCGTCGCCGATCGCCACCGGCTGGTCGAGGCGGCCGTGGGTGACGCGCAGCTCGTCGAGCATCCGCAGGGCGGTGCGCGCGAAGAAGCCCAGCTCGGGGTGGTGCCGCTTGCCCTCCAGCTCGGTGATCACGACCACCGGCAGCACGACCTCGTGCTCGTGGAAGCGCTTGAGTGCGCCCGGGTCGGCCAGCAGCACGCTGGTGTCCAGCACGTAGGTACGCCGGGTGGCAGCCCGGGCGGCGTGGGCGGGAGCGGGCGTGGAGCGCTGGGACTTCTTGGCCGTGGTGGACACGGTGGTCACCCCTCACAAGGCCGGCGCGCGCACCCTCGCCCGGCCCTCAGTTCACGCTGTGGACCGGGAGAGGTCCCGGAAGCCGGAGTGCCGGCTCCCGTGCGCGCAGCCGGTGAGCTGCGAACTGCAGTCGTGAGATCTCACGCCCGGGCCTCCCGATACGGCGGGCTTCCCCACCCGCCGATGTCCGGAACGTACGCCCGGGTCACATGCCGATCCGGACGACACGCCCGAACGTGGGGTGGCGGCACGGTGAAATCACCCGGGGTGACTAGACGGCGCCGGGGTCGTCCTGGCCCGTGCGCCCCACGGTCGTGGTCCGCTCGGCGGAGAGCTTGTGGCGAGCCACCTGGAGGCCGCGGGCGACGGCGCCCACGATGAGGAAGTAGGTGGCGACGACGGCCGTGAGCACGGCCGCCACGGCGAGGACGACCGACTGCTCCTCCGCGCTGACGTCCGCCAGCACGGCGCTCAGCAGGAACATCCCCAGACTGGCGAAGAGGTAGCCCAGCCCCGCGGACGGGGTGTAGTCGTCGGCTGCCTTCGCCGCGCTGGTCGTGCCGCTTGTCGTGCGGCTGTCCTGCGTCCCCCGGTCCGTCATGGGCCCGATCCTGCCAGTCAGTGAGCGGGCTCACGTCCCGGGGTGCTCAGGAACCACCCTTCGACAGGCTCAGGAACCGAACCTTCGCTCGCGCTGGGCGTAGGCGCGCACCGCCCGCAGGAAGTCGACCCTGCGGAAGTCGGGCCAGAAGGCCTCGCAGAAGTAGAACTCGCTGTGGGCGCTCTGCCAGAGCAGGAAGCCGCCCAGCCGCTGCTCGCCGGAGGTGCGGATGACGAGGTCGGGGTCGGGCTGCCCCTTGGTGTAGAGGTGCTCGGCGATGTGCTCGACGTCGATGACCTCGGCGAGCTCCTCGAGGGTCATCCCCCTGCTGGCCTGCTCCTGGAGCAGTGACCGGACGGCGTCGGCGATCTCGCGCCGGCCGCCGTACCCGACGGCGATGTTGACCAGCATGCCGTCGACCTCGCGGGTCTCGTCGGCGGCCGCCTTGAGCTTCTCGGCCGTCTCCGCGGGGAGCAGGTCGAGGGCGCCGACCGGGTGCAGCCGCCACCGGCCCTGCTCCGCCAGCGAGGCGACCGCGCCCTCGATGATCCGCAGCAGGCCGGTGAGCTGGTCGGAGGGGCGGTTGAGGTTGTCGGTGGAGAGCAGCCACAGCGTGACCACCTTGACGCCGACCTCCTCGCACCAGTCGAGGAGCGGCTCGATGTTGGCGGCGCCGGCACGGTAGCCGTGGGCGGTGTCGGCACCGACCGCACGGGCCCAGCGCCGGTTGCCGTCGAGCATCACGCCGACGTGCTGGGGGATCTGGTCCGGCGGGAGCGCCTTGACCATGCGGGCCTCGTAGGCCGGGTACAGCAGGCGTCGTACGCCGCGTTTCCAGTCAGCCACCGTCCGATGCTACTGCCGCTCGCTCGTGACCGACATGTGACGCGGCCTTCACCGCGTTCGCGTTTGTCCCGTCGGCCCGGCCGGGTAACTTGCCCTACATGAGCCACGCAGTCCGCGGTCGCCTCGACCACCTCGCCGACTCGATCGCGGGGACCGTCGCCGAGGTCAAGCCCAAGCTGCGCGGCTGGCTCCACCTCGCCACGGCGCCGCTCACGCTCGCCGCCGGCATCGTGCTCATCGCGCTCTCCCCCGACACCCCGACCCGGATCGGCTCGGCGGTGTTCACGGGCAGCGCGCTGGTGCTCTTCACCGTCTCGGCGATCTACCACACCGGCTCGTGGTCGCCGCGGGTGTGGGCCTTCCTGCGCCGCTTCGACCACTCGAACATCTTCCTGCTGATCGCGGGCTCCTACACGCCGTTCAGCCTGCTGCTGCTGGAGGGCACCGAGCGGGTGCTGCTGCTGTCGGTGGTGTGGACCGGCGCGATCCTGGGCGTGCTCTTCCGCGTCTTCTGGACCCACGCGCCCCGCTGGCTCTACACCCCGATCTACATCGCGCTGGGCTGGGCCGCAGTCTTCTTCATCCCCTCCTTCGCCGAGGGCGCGCAGCGCTACGGCGTCGGCATCGGCACCGCCGTGATCGTCCTCGTCATCGTCGGCGGCGGCCTCTACACGCTGGGCGGCGTCGTCTACGGCTTCAAGCGCCCCGACCCGTGGCCCCGCTGGTTCGGCTTCCACGAGGTCTTCCACACGTTCACGATCCTCGCGTTCATCACCCACTACGTGGGTGTGTCCCTCGCCACCTACTCGCTGCGCTGAGGCCCGCCACCCGGCCGATCGCCGGGCGTGTGCTCCCTCACAGCAGGCTCACGTCGGGCAACCGTTCCCGGGTCTCGTGCGTTGCACAGGAGTCATGTCCGAGCAGAAGACGTCCCTGAACTACCCGACCGTCGTGGGCGGCGCGGTCGCCGCCGCGACCGCCGCGGCGCTCAGCACCCGGCTCGGCCTCGTCGGGACCATCCTCGGCGCCGCCTTCGCCAGCGTGGTGAGCACGGTCGTGACCACCTGGCTGGCCGGCTGGCTCGAGCGGCTGCACCACGTGGCCGCGCGGGCGGACGAACGACCGCCCACCCCCTGGCGCGGCGTCGTGGTCGGCGCGCTCGCGATGGGCATGGTCGGGTTCGCGTTCCACACCGGCCTCGACCTGGTCACCAGCGACCTGCCACGCGACGCGTTCGCGGCGCGGGTGCTCGCCGAGCTCGGCCTCGACTGACCTCCCGGCCGGTCAGGCCCGGATGTCCTCCGGGTCGGTGACCGGCCGCTCGCAGACGAGGTCCCGGCACACGTAGGCGGCGGGCCGGCCGTCGACGGCGTCGCGGCCGGCGAGCAGCGGCACGTCCTCGTCGGGTCCGTCGGCCACCAGGACCACAGCCCCGGGGATCCGGCGCGCCCGGTCGGCCAAGGCGTCGCGCTGGGGTCCGGCGGGGCCGACCACGGCGACCTCGACCGGCCCGTCCTGCATCGCGACGGCCGCGGCCAGCGACCAGCCGGCGAAGCGCGGCGCGCGGGTCGCGATGGCGTGGACCGTGGCGAGCGCCTCCTCGGCGGCCTGCCGGTGCGGCCCGGAGCCGGTGATCGCGGCGTACGCCGCCAGCGCGTGGACCATCGCGGAGATGCCGGACGGGCTGGCGTTGTCGGAGGGGTCCCGCGGCCGGGCGACCAGCGACTCGGCATCGTCGGCGGTGTCATGGAAGCCGCCGTCGTCGGCGCGGAAGTGGGCCAGCGCGTCGTCGAGGACCCGGCCCGCGAGCCGCAGCCAGCGCGCGTCGCCGGTCGCCTGGAGCAGCGACAGGAAGCCCGACGCGACGCAGCCGTGGTCCTCGAGCACCCCGGCGTGCGGGCCCGCGACGCCGTCGCGGGAGACCCGCAGCAGCCGGTCGGGCAGGTGGACCAGGGCGAGCAGCTCGCCGGCGGCGACCGCGGCGTCGACGTGGTCGGGCCGGCCGAGCAGCAGGCCGGCGTCGACGAGGCCGCTGATCGCGAGGCCGTTCCACGCCGCGACCACCTTGTCGTCGCGGGCCGGGCGGACCCGGGTCTCCCGCGCCTCGAGCAGCCGCGCCCGCAGCCCCGCCCACCGGGCGGCGTCCTCGGGCCCCTCGGGGTCGCGCCGCAGCTGGAGCGTGGAGGCACCGTGCTCGAACGTGCCGGCCTCGGTGACCGACAGGAGGCCGGCGGCCCAGGCGCCGTCCTCCGCCCCGAGCACCTCGACCAGCTGGGCGGGCGTCCAGGCGTAGAACTTGCCCTCGACGCCCTCGCTGTCGGCGTCGAGCGCGGAGGCGAAGCCGCCCTCGGCGGTGCGCAGCTCGCGCAGCAGGAAGTCGGCGGTCTCGGTGGCGACCCGCTCCCCCAGCGGTCCGCCCCAGCGCGCGTAGAGGCCGAGGAGCAGCGCGTTGTCGTAGAGCATCTTCTCGAAGTGCGGCACCACCCAGCCGGCGTCGACGGAGTAGCGGGCGAAGCCGCCGCCGAGCTGGTCGTAGAGGCCGCCGCGCGCCATCGCGTCGCAGGTGGCGTCGAGGACCACCCGGGCCGCCTCGCGCTCCTCGTCGGCCGACGCGGTCCGCGCCTCGATGCGGCGCAGGAACTCCAGCACCATCGACGGCGGGAACTTCGGGGCCCCGCCGAAGCCGCCGTGGTGGCCGTCGAACTCCTGCTGCAGCGTCCGGACCGCCGCCGCGAGCGCCTCGTCGTCGAGCGCGCCCGGCTGGAGTCTGGCCTGCTGCTGGAGGTGCTCGCGGACGTTGGCGCCGACCCGGCGCACGTCGTCACCCCGGTCGCGCCAGGCCTCGGCGAGCGCCTGCAGCAGCTGGCCGAACGACGGCTGGCCGTGGCGGGGCTGGTCGGGGAAGTAGGTGCCGGCGAAGAACGGGTTGCCGTCGTGGTCGAGGACGCAGGTCATCGGCCAGCCGCCGTGGCCGGTCATCGCGGTGGTCGCCTGCATGTAGACGGCGTCCACGTCGGGCCGCTCCTCCCGGTCGACCTTGACGTTGACGAAGTGCTGGTTCATGTACGCCGCCGTCGCCTCGTCCTCGAACGACTCGTGGGCCATCACGTGGCACCAGTGGCACGCGGCGTACCCGACGCTCAGCAGAACCGGGACGTTGCGCCGCCGCGCCTCGTCGAACGCGTCGGCCCCCCACTCCCACCAGTCGACGGGGTTGTCGGCGTGCTGGAGCAGGTACGGCGACGTCGCGGACGCCAGGCGGTTGGGCATGCGACCTCCTCGACAGTGGCACGTGCATCACTCTCTTGCGTGAGTGACAGGGTCGCCGACCTGCTCCCGCAACCCAAGCGACAGCGGCGGACGGCATGATGAGTGCATCGGGATTTCTCGAAAATGGTTGCCTTCCGCGATGCGTGGAACTCGGCTATTATCGAGAAATGGCCGGAGTCCAGCGCACACTCACCTTGCCCTCCGAAGGGTATGGCAATGAGCCCAAGAGCGAGGCAGACGTCCTGCTGACAGCGGCTGCGAGAATCCAGAACGCACTTCCCCCGGGCTGGACGGTCCAGGCGAAGAACGAGGTCGGCGGACAGGATGGCTCCACCAACGCTTCACGGCGCCCGGACGGTCGGCTTACTCTCATGCGAGAAGGCAAGACCGTGGCGACGTACGCCGTCGAGGCCAAACGTGCCCTGGCTTCGAACAACCTGATCTCCGCCATCAATCAACTCCTCGCCCGGCAGGAGGCCAAGTCCGTCAACTCGGCTCGGATGCTGCCGATGTTGGTCGCTCGCTACCTCAGCACCCAGCAGCAGCGGGTGTTGAAAGAACGGAGCATCGCCTACGCCGACGCGACCGGAAACCTGTATCTGATGTCGGAAGACCCACTAATCCTGCTGTCCGATCGAGGAGCCAGTGCCGATCCGTGGCGGGGGCCCGGACGCCCGACGACCAGCCTGAAGGGCCTCCCTGCCGCCCGGCTCGTGCGTGCGCTTGCTGACTTCGTCCCGCCGTACTCCGTCGCTGATCTCGCCGATTTGGCTGGCGCATCGCTAGGCGCTGCCTACCGCCTCAGCGACTATCTCGTCGGCGAAGGGCTGCTCACCCGCAGCGAACGCGGGCCGATCACGGATGTCGACTGGCCCGAGTTGCTTCGGCGGTGGAGCCAGGATGCTCGATACCTCGACACCAGCACGACGCGTGGTTTCCTTGAACCGCGTGGCATCGACAGTCTCGTCGACAAGCTCAGCAAGCAGACGCAGTCACAGCGCTACGCAGTGAGCGGCTCATTGGCCACCCAGCCCTACGCCCCGTACGCCGAAGCTCGCTTGGGGCTCATCTACGCCGAGGACCCTGCGATGCTCGCGTCGGACCTCGGACTGCGTCCCGTGGAGTCCGGCGCCAATGTCATCCTCGCCGCTCCGCGCTCCCCCGTGGTCTTCGAGCGCACCTCGATCTGGCGAGACGTCACCATCGTCGCCCCCAGCCAGGCGGTTGCCGACCTCCTTGGAGGTCCCGGCCGCAACCCCGCCGAAGGCGAATTCCTGCTGGACTGGATGAAGGAGAACCCAGATGCCTGGCGCCGACAACTTGATCGTTGAGGCGCGCGCCGCTTTGCTGGACGCGGTCACAGCTCTCGAAGCGCACAAGGATTCGGTGATCCTCATCGGCGCCCAGGCGATCTACCTGCACACCGGCCATGCGACCTTCGCCCTTGCCGAGGCGACCAAGGACTCCGATCTGGCGATCGACGCCCGAGCACTCGGCGAGGACCCACTCCTTGAGGAAGCGATGACACGCGGCGGCTTCATCCTCAACCCGGCAAGCAAGCAGCCCGGCGCCTGGATGTCGCCCAACGGGATCCCCGTCGACCTCATGGTTCCCGAGAACCTTGCAGGCTCAGGGAGTCGCCGTGGCGTTCAGATCCCGCCACATGACAAGCACTCAGCTCGGCGAGCCGCCGGACTCGAAGCGGCAATCATCGACCAGTCCCCCATGAGGGTCGAATCCCTGGACGGCGACGGCCGCAGCGCCGTCATCAATGTGGCCGGACCCGCCGCGCTCGTGGTGGCAAAGCTCCACAAGCTCGGCGAGCGCGTCGACAAACCCGACCGCCTCAACGACAAGGACGCGCACGACATCTACCGCCTGCTCGTCGCGACCGAGACCTCCGAGCTCGCCGATACCATTCGGCAACTTCTCGCGGAGGAGCTTTCGCAGCGGGCCACGGCCCGGGCACTCGAGTTCGTCCAGCAGCTCTTTGCCGCGGGACCAGATGCGCTCGGATCGACAATGGCGGGGCGAGCCGAGGAGGGTGTCGGCCAGCCGGACACCGTCTCGGCCGCAGTCAGCTTCCTGGCCCAGGATCTGCTGTCGACGCTGGCTTGATCAGTCAAGCTGCTGAATCGTGTCGGACCTGATCCGGAGGCTTCGCGGGTGGACTACGAGGCGATCGACGCTCTGCGGGGAACTCGACCTCTACACCGATCTCGTCACCGACCGACTGGGCCGACGGGTTCGCCTTGAGCAAGAGCGAGTCGACTGGGCGGCTGCGACAACCGCCCTCGAGCAGGCCCAGCAAACGAGCCCGAGTGATGCACGAAGCCCCGGAGACGGTGTCCAACGGCGGCACTCGCCGATTCGGCACGAACCGCCACTAGGCCGCTGACATGCGGTTTCGCAGATCTCCGTCGACAGTCGCCAATCGAAGAGCCTCGTGGCACGAGTGGCACGCGGCGTAGCCAACGCTGAGCAGGACCGGGACGTTGCGCCGCCGCGCCTCGTCGAACGCGTCGGCCCCCCACTCCCACCAGTCGACGGGGTTGTCGGCGTGCTGGAGCAGGTACGGCGACGTCGCGGACGCCAGGCGGTTGGGCATGCGACTCCTTCGGTCTCGCTCGGGCCGGGTCGGCGCCGCCCCTGGTTGCCACCCCATCACAGGAGCCCAACCCGGGCGCCTAGGTGGGATCATGAGTCGCCGTAGCCCGAGGGCGCGTCCTGAGGGAATGGACAACGTCCGCGGATCTCGAGCCCGGCGTCGGTGCAGACGGCGATCGACGCCGGGAAGTCCACCTCGTAGACCGTCTCGCCGACGCGGTAGGTGACAGTCACCGACTCGCGCACCAGGTAGCCTTCGTCGGCGACGCGGAGGCCGAGCAGCAGCTCGTAGCCCATCGGGGCGCGGGAGAGCGGCTCGATCCGGGCGCCGACGGCCTCGACGAACGAGTCCTCGTCCAGAGCCTCGTCCCGGGGTGGCCAGCTCCGCATCAGCTGCACGGCGGCATTCAGACGTGGCGGTGGTGCGAGCAGTGCCCCGACCAGCTCGAGCCCGTCGTCGCCGGCGATGGTCACGTCCTCGATGACCGCCGGCTCGTCACCCGCAAGCTTGAGGATCTCGTACCCGTCGGTGAAGGTCGTGCCGGCCGGCAGGGTGATCGCGTAGCCGTGCTCGTCCGGAACCGACATGGGGCCGTCGGACTGTGCATCACCCGACACGGAGTCCCAGCTCAGCAGGACGAGCGCCGACGCGGCCACGGCCACCGCGGCACCCGTGATGACCTGAGGGGACCGTCCCGTGATCCACCTGAGCAAGGTCGTCGCCCCCTCGATGCACGACGCGACACCGTGTCGCCGCCTGGGGCGCGACCCTAGCGATCACTTCGCCCGGCCGTGACCAACGCGCCCACATCCGCCGCGTGTCCCGGGCCCGGCCGGCCCCGCCGGTGTCATCCTCGGACCGTCCGCGGGCCGCGATCCCGCCGGGCGTCGCGATCTCGGGAAGGGGCGGCAGGAGATGGTCGACCGGGTGGTCCTGCACATCGGCACCATGAAGACGGGGACGTCCTACCTCCAGCGGGTGCTGGACACCGGGATCCTCGAGAGCGTCGGCGGGTTCTACGCCGGCGGGTCGTTCCGCGGCCAGGCCAGGGCGGTCGACAGCCTGTTCCACGAGAAGCGTCGCGAGCCGAGACCCTGGCTCGCCCTCGCGGAGCGGGTGCGCGGCCGGGAGGGAACGGCCGTCTACTCCCACGAGTTCCTGTCCTTCGCCTCCGAGGAGAAGGTGCGCTGGATCGTCGAGTCGTTCGGCGGGGTGCCGGTCGAGGTCCTGCTCACCGTGCGCGACCAGCGGACGGCGATCCCCGCGCAGTGGCAGAGCTACGTGCGGAACCGGGGCACCGACTCCTGGGACTCCTACGTGCGCGCCCTCGACAGCCTGCGCGGCCGCCGGCGGGGCAGGCGGGCCGACCACTCGCAGGCCGCCCGCACCTTCCGCCGGAGCCAGGGCGTGCCCGGCATCATCCGTCGCTGGGCCGCCCAGCCCTCGGTGTCCGCCGTCGGCGTGGTGGTGATGCCCGTCCCGGGCTCTCCTCCCGAGCTGCTGTGGCAGCGATTCTGCGAGGCGGCGGACCTGCCGGCGCCCGCTCCGCCCGCGACGCTGGAACGACAGAACGAGTCGCTCGGCTACGCCTCCTGCGAGTTCCTGCGCCGGCTCAACCCGTGGCTGGCGGACCTGGGACGTCTGGAGTACGAACGGAGCCGGCGCGCACCGGTCCAGACGCTGCTCACGCTGCGCCACCGGGAAGCACGACCGGTGCTGGACCGGCACGGGAGCGCGCTGGCCGGTGAGCTCAACGCGAGGATCCTTCAGGCCGTCGACCGCCACGCCGCCCGCCTGGTCGGCTCGCCCACCGAGCTGCCCGCGGCCGACGACGGCGGAGAGCCCGCGACGATCCCCCCGGCCGACCCGGACCAGCTGCGGCGCGCCGCGCAGCTCGTCTGGGAGACCTGCGTCCCCGGGTCCGCAGCACCGTCGGGCGACGTCGAGGACCTGGTGCCCGAGCTGGGGCGCCGGCTCGCAGCACGCTTCGGACCCTGACCGTGCACAACCGCGGCTGACGCCCCCGACCCGGACAGGACTAGCCCTCGTCGGGCTCGTCCGTGGCGCCTCCATGGGGCCGGACGCAGAGCCAGGTCACCCGCATCCCGGTCATCTCGGTGACCTCGATCTCGCGGTCCTCCACCTGCACCCGGTCGCCCACCTCGGGGATGCGGCCGAGGTGCGCGATCACGTAGCCCGCCACGGTCTCGTAGCTGCCGTCCTCGAGCTCGAGCCCGGTGCGCTCGGCGAACTCCTCGATGGTGATGCCGGCGTCCACGAACGTCTCGCCGACCTCCGCGGGACGGTTCGGCTCCTTGGCCACCTCGTCGTACTCGTCGCGGATCTCGCCGACCAGCTCCTCCACGAGGTCCTCGAGGGTCACGATGCCGTCGGTGCCGCCGTACTCGTCGACGACGACGGCGAGGTGGACGCCGTCCTCACGCATGGTGGTCACCGTCGGCAGCACCCGGTTGGTGCTCGGCAGCATCGGCACCTCGCGGGCGATCTGGCCGACCTTGCGGGGGTCGCCGTTGGGGACCTCGAGCAGGTCGCGCACGTGGATGAAGCCGAGGACGTCGTCGAAGCCCTCGCCGATGACGGGGTACCGCGAGAAGGGGCGGGAGCGGACCTGCCGGGCGGCCTCGGCGAGCGGCAGGTCGGCCTGGAGGAACTCGACCTCGCCGCGCGGCTTCATGACCTCCTTGAGGCTGGTCCGGGAGGCGGCGAAGACGTCGCGCAGGATGCGCCGTTCCTGCTCACCGAGGCTCTCGTGGGTCTCGACGATGTCGCGGAGCTCCTCCTCGGTCAGCTCGTCCCCGGTCGCCGACGGGTCGCCGCCCAGCAGCCGGACCACGGCGTTCGTCGACACCGAAAGCAACCGGATGACCGGCCGCATGAGCGTGGCGAAGCGGTCCAGCGGCGGCGCCACCGCGAGCGAGAACGACGCCGACCGCTGCAGTGCGAGCCGCTTCGGCACCAGCTCACCGAGGACGAGCGAGAGGTAGGCGATCACCAGCGTCAGCGCCACCAGTGCCGTGGTGTCGGCGGCGCCGCCGGGGAGCCCCAGCCGCACGAGGTACGGCGCCAGGTCGGGCGCCAGCGTCGAGCCGCCGTACGCGGCGGAGAAGAAGCCGGCGACCGTGACGCCGATCTGCACCGCCGCGAGGAACCGGTTGGGGTCGCGGGCGACGGCGGCGACGCGCGCCCCGCGGGGGCCGGTGGCCTCGATCCGGACCAGCTGGCTGTCCCGCAGGGAGACCAGGGCGATCTCGGTCGCGGCGAAGACGCCGCCCACGAGGACGAACAGGACGACGAGACCGAAGTTCAGGAGGGTCTGCACGTCCATCATGCCCGTTCACCTCCGACCCGGGTCGCAGGCGAACGGCTGGTACTTCGGGACTCGTCCATGGCCGAGATCCTAGTGACGCGCCCCCAGCCCACGACGGGCTCCCGGCACCGAGGCACGCAGGGTCCACCAGAGCAGGCCGAGCGCAACCGCCTGCAGGCCCGCGACGATCACGGCGAGCAGGCCCGCGTGCCGGCCCGAGAGCCCGCCGGCCAGGGCCCCGCCCGCCAGCGCCCCGAGGCCCTGGAGCGCCGCGAAGACGCCGTACGCCGTGGCGCGCCGCCCGGCCGGGACGATGTGGGCGACGTAGGCCTTGACCGTGGAGTCCTGCAGTCCGGTCGCGGCACCCCAGACCACGACGCCCGCGAGCACGGGGGCGAGGCGGTCGGCGAACACCGCGAAGGGCACGACGGCGACGAGGACGGGCACCAGCAGCAGGGTCCCGGGCCCCCAGCGGTCGTAGGCGTCACCGGCGGCGAGGGCGGCGACGGCGCCGGCCGCCATCGCGAGGGCGTACACCAGGGGCACGACCGGCGCGGTGACCACGCCCGCCTCGACGAGGCGGTAGGAGATGATGCCGAACGTCATCAGCCCGACGGTGGACAGGGTGACCGCCCCCGAGAACAGGAAGAAGGCCCTGGGCAGCCCGACGCCGAGGGCCGCCACGACGCCGCGGGCGCCACGGCCACCCGGTGCCGGGTACGCCTCCTCCTGCTCCTCCTCGGGGTCCGGCTCGGCGACAGACGGCACGCGCCGGCGCAGCCGCGCGAGCAGCAGCAGCGACACGGCCCCCGGGACGGCGAGCAGCAGGAAGCCTGGCCAGTAGGCGCCCGTCAGGGCGAGCATCCCGGCGAGCAGCAGCGGCCCCGAGAACGCCCCCACCTGGTCGAGGGCCTTGTGGACGCCGAAGCCGCGTCCCCGGCCGGTGCCCGCCGCCATGCGGGCCAGCAACGTTGACTTCGCCGGGCTCCGGACGGCCTTGCCGGTCCGCTCGGCCAGGATCAGCGTCGTCGCGACGGCCACGCCTGCGACCCCGACGAAGGGGGCGACGGCCAGCAGCGGGACGCAGCCCGCGGTGAGCGCGTACCCCACCACCGTCAGGCGCCAGTGGAGGTGCCGCCGGTCCGCCCACGGGCCGGTGACCAGCCGGAGGACGAGGGCCACGGCCTCGCCGGCCCCGGTGACGAGGCCGACCGTGAGGGCGGACGCGCCGAGGGAGCCGAGGAAAGGTCCCGAGACCGCGCGCATGCCCTCGTAGACCATGTCCGCGGCCAGGCTGACGTAGCCGAACGTCAGCACCGCACGCCACGGCGACCACGAGGGCGGTTGGGGCCGCGACTCCGTCACGCCGACGATCCTGACAGGCCCGACCTGCCGCCGGTCATGATCTCCCCGTCGGCATGTTCCTCAGTGGTTGCGGAGCGCCTCGATGAGCTCGTCCTTGGTCATCGACGAGCGACCCTCCACGTCGAGCTCGGCGGCGCGGTCGCGCAGCTCGTCGACAGTCCAGTCCTCGTAGGAGCCGGACGAGCCGCCCCTGCTGCCGACGTCCTCGCGCGAGCTGTTGGCCGCGGCGTTGGCGATGCGGGCGGACTTCTCCTTGGAGTTGCCCTCGTCGCGGAGCCTCTCGTAGAGCTCGTCGTCCTTGACGCTGGGGCCGGGCTTGTCACTGCCGGGCATCTGCCTCTCCTCTCGTGAGTGCGGAGACCTGACCCCGGCGCCGTACCCACCGGGGGCAGGTGCATTCCGCCCGGGCCCGGCAGGTGACGATCGCCGGCCGCCGAAGAACCTTTCCGGGCCGGTCAGGCCGGCAGCTCGGGACGGACCGTCCGCAGCGTCCAGACCCGCTGGCGCCGCGCCGCGAGCGAGGTCGCCAGCAGGGCGGCCGCCAGCCACCCGAGCAGCACGGCCATGTCGTCGAAGGCGCGGGTCGGCTGGCCGCCGTACATCAGCTGCCGGAGGCCGTCGACGGCGTACGACATCGGCAGCACCCGGTGCAGCGGCAGGAGCGCCGAGGGCAGCGTCTGCCACGGGAACGTGCCTCCTGCGGTCACCAGCTGGGCGACCATCAGGACGAGGCCGAGGAACTGCCCGGCCCTGCCGAACCACGCCACGAGCGCATGGACGATCGCGACGAAGGTCCCCGAGGCGAGCATCAGGAACCCGACGGACGCGGGGATGTCGGACGGCACGATCCCGAGGCCCACGAAGACCACACCGGACAGCGCGGCCATCTGCAGCATCCCCAGCAGCGCGGGCGCGAGCCAGCCGCCCAGCGCGAGCCGGAACGGGTGCTGGTCGGCCACCAGGGCCCGCCGGGACAGGGGGCGCAGCACGAGGAACATGACGTAGCCGCCGATCCAGGCGGCGAGGCTGAGGAAGAAGGGGGCGAGGCCGGCACCGTAGCTGTCGGCCCGGGCCTCGGAGTGCGACGCCACGTGCAGCGGGTCCCCGATCATCTCGGCGAGCCGGTTGCGCGTGCCCGCGTCGACGTCGGGGACGTGCCGCGCGCCGGCGGCCAGGCCGTGCGCGAGGTCGTCGGCCCCGCGCTCCACCGTGCCCAGGCCCGCCTCGAGCTCCGCGGAGCCGTCGTCGAGGTCGCCGGCGCCGGAGGCGAGGCGGGACGCCCCGTCGTGCGCGTCGCGGGTGGCGTCGGCGAGGGCCGGCATGGCGTCGGCCAGCCGCCGGGTGCCGTCGGCGACCTGCTCCGCCCCGTCCGCGAGTTGGTCCAGCTCGTCGGCCCGTTGCTGCACCCGACTGTCCCCCAGGTCGATCCGCTGCCCGAGCTGGTCGTAGACCTCCAGCACGGCGTGGCGCTCGTCCGCCGTGACCCCCTCGGCGCGCATCCGCTCGACGAGCTCCTCGCGGAGCTCTGAGTGGTCCTGGCCCAGCAGACCGGTGGTCGACGCGACCTCGGCGGCGAGGTCGGCGACCTCCCGGTTGCCCTCGGCCACCCGGCGCGCCCCGTCGGCGAGGAGCCGCGTCTGCTCCGGCAGCGGCGCCGTCCGCCCGGCCAGCGTCGCCAGCCCCGACTCGAGCCGACCGGCCCCCGCCGCGAGGTCCGTCGCTCCCCGGTGCAGCCGGCCGGCACCGTCGTGGACGCGCCCGGCTCCCTCGGCCAGGCCGCTCGCACCCTCCCCGGCGTGGCCGAGCTGGGTCCGCACGTCGGCGAAGCCGGTGAGGAAGGTCCGCGCCGCCTCGGTGCCGACGCGGCGGGCGAGGGCGTCGCGGACCCCGTCGGTCAACCGGTCCGCGATCGTGGTCGAGACGGCCGAGTTCGCGTCATTGGTCAGCAGACTCAGCCGCGCCCGCTCCGGATCGAGGTCGGCGTTGCTGGCCAGCGAGGCCGAGAAGTCGGCCGGGATCCGCAGCGCGAAGGCGTAGCTGCCGTCGTCGACGCCGCGCCGGGCCTCCGCCATGTCCACGGAGTGCCAGTCGAAGCCGTGCTCCGCGACCAGGTCGTCGGCCACGTCGCGGCCAGCCGCCAGCTCCGTGCCGTCCGGCATCACGGCGCCGGTGTCCTCCACGACGAGGGCCGCGGGCAGCTGGTCCAGGTGGTCGTAGGGGTCGAGGTTGGCCCAGAGGTACAGGCCGCCGTAGATCGTCGGCACGAGCACGAGGGCCACCACGGCAGCGCGGCTGACCCGGTTCGCGGTGACGCGGCGCAGCTCGGTGAGCGCCATTCTCACGATGGTCACGGGGAGACCTCCGGTCTCGAGGGGTCGTCGTTGCCGAGGTGGACCGCGGCGGTGGGAAGGTGGGCGGCCACGGAGTGGCTCGCGGTGACCAGGACGCCGGCGCCGGAGTTGGCCGCGTCCTCGGCGACGGCCCACCAGGTCGCGGGATCACCGCCGTGCCGCTCGGGGAGCACGAGGAGCACGAAGCCGGGGTGACGGTGCAGCGCGAGCCGCGACAGCAGCCGCAGCCGGTCCGGTGTGGTGAGGTCCTCGACCCGCAGCCGTGCCACGCCCGCCAGCCCGCCACGGTCGAGCCAGCCGGCGACCCGGCGGCGACCTGCCGGCTCACCCATCAGGGCCAGGCCCTCCGCCACCACTGTCGCGACGCGCAGCTGCGGGTCCGGTTCGGTGACCCCCGGCACGTCCACGAGGGCAACCTCGCGCCGCAGGCCGGCCGGGTCCTCGTGCCCGCGCAGCAGGACGCGCCCGCCGTGGGCCCCGAACCGGCCGGCCAGCGCCAGGGCCAGGAGCGTGTGCCCGAGCTCGGGCTCCCCTGCGGCCAGCGTCACCTCGCCGGGAGCCAGCCCGAGCGTGGTCGCAGGCAGCGGGAGGCGGCGTCCCTCACGAACCTCGACGCCATGCCCGACGAGAACCGGGACCCGGGGTCCCGGGGCGGGCGCGCGACGGGCGCTCATCCGCCCACCTCCCGGTGTGGGACTGGGAACGAGAAGTTCACATACCGACGGTATGTGAAATCGCCTGATCCTCCCAACCGGCACGGCCAGAGGCTCGTCAGGCGCCCGCGTGAGCCCGCTCACGTCCGGAATGACACGCCGGGGCGGACGCCTTGCCCACCCGTACGCCACAACCGACCCACCAGGAGGCAGCTCCATGCCCCGCATCCCCGTCCACACCGTGAACAGTGCGCCCGGGGCCAGCCGCGACGCGCTGAAGGCGCTGGAGGAGAAGTACGGCAAGGTCCTGAACATCCACGGCGAGATGGCGCACTCCCCCGCCGTGCTGCACGCGTACGTCGCGCTGCAGGACGTGCTGCGCGAGCACAGCACCCTCGACGCCCCGACCCGCGAGGCGATCGCGCTCGCCGTCGGCAACGAGGACGACTGCACCTACTGCCAGTCCGCCCACACCGGCGGCGGCAAGGCCGTCGGCCTCACCGACGACCAGATGATCGCGATCCGCCGCGGCCGGGCCGAGGACCCCGAGCTCGACGCGCTGCTCCGCCTGGCCCGCGAGTTCACCGCGAAGGTCGGCAACACCTCCGACGAGGCGTGGCAGGCGGCGCTGGACGCCGGCTGGAGCGACGTGCAGCTGACCGAGCTGACGACCCACGTGACGCTCAACCTGCTGACCAACTACTTCAACCACCACGTCCACACCGAGCTGGACGTGCCCGAGGCACCCGAGGTCTGACGCGCGACGCGGCGCCCTCCTCCCCGGTCAGTCCCGGCGGGCGAGGGCGCCGACGCGCACCTGGACGTGCCCGCCGCGGCGGCTCCACGCCCGTACGCCGGTCAGGTCGCGCTCGACCGCCTCCCACGGCCGGGCGTGGATGTCGGCGCCCCCGAGCCGGCAGGCGAGGTGGGCAAGCGGCGAGGTGAGGGTGGCGAGCCCGGTGGGCGGCTGCATGTCGACCACGGCGACGGCCGCACCCTCGCGGAGCAGCCCCCGGACCCGTCGCCAGGCCTCGGTCGGGTCGGGCATGAGGGAGAGTGCGTACGTGAAGATCGCGCCGTCGAAGCCGCGTTCGGACGCGGCGCTCGTCCCCGACCCGGACCGCGCCAGGTCGGCCCGCGACAGCCGCATCACGTCGACCTCGAGGAACGCCGCCTGGCCCAGCCCGCGCCGCTCCGCCTTGCCGCGGGCCACGTCGAGCATGTCGCCGCTGCGGTCGAGGCCGAGCACCAGGCCGTCCGCCCCCACGGCGGCGGCCAGGCCGGGCAGGTTCAGCCCGGTGCCACAGCCGACGTCGAGGACCCGGTCGCCCGGTCGCAGCCCCATCGCCGGGATCGCCACCTGCCGGCCGGCGCGGTACACCGGCTCGGCCGAGATCAGGTCGTACCACCGGGCGGACGTCGTGTACTTCTCCACCAGGCCCATCCTGCCGGGAACACGGGGACGGGGTGAGGGGGTTTCCCCGGCATGAGCGCACCGCGAGGCCCTCGGGAGGCCGGCGAGCCCGGCCTCGGCCCGGTCGGCCGGGACGGGGTGGACGAGCAGGCCCAGCAGGCCGAGCAGCTCCGGGCCCACTCGTTCCGTGAGTTCGTCGAGCCCGAGATCGAGGTGATGCTGCGGGTCGCCCACAGCCTGACCGCGAGCGCAGCCGACGCCGAGGACCTGGTCCAGGAGGCGCTGCTGCGGGCGTACCGCGGCCTGCACCGGTTCGATGGCCGCCACCCGCGCGCCTGGCTGCTCACGATCCTGCGCAACACCAACGCCAACCTGCACCGCCGGCAGCGGCCCGTGGTCGTCGAGGACGCGGAGGTGCTGCGCTCCTCCAGGCCGGCGTTCGGCGGGGCCGAGCTGCCCAGCGCCGAGCAGGCCTTCCTCGACGAGGAGCTCGACGAGGAGCTGCACACCGCGGTCCACGCGCTCGACCCCCGCTTCCGCGAGGCGCTGGTCCTGGTCGACGTCCACGACCTGAGCTACGCGGAGGCCGCCGCCGTGATGGGCGTCCCCGTCGGCACCGTCATGTCGAGGCTCAGCCGCGCCCGCGAGCGCGTGCGCAAGGCGCTCGGCCCCCACTACCTGTCCCGAGGAGGGCTCTCATGATGCGGCAGATGCTGAGGTGCCACTGGTCCGCGCGACGGATCCAGCGCTACCTCGACCGCGACCCCGCCGCGCCCCTCACCCCCGGCGAGGTCGCCCGGCTGGAGGAGCACCTGGCCACCTGCGTGAAGTGCAGCCAGGTGGTGCGGGAGCACCGCGCGCTCCACCGCGCACTGACCCTGTGGTCGGGCCGCCCCGACGTGGACCCGGCGTCCGTCGCCCGGCTGCGCCGGTTCGTCGACGGCCTGACCGAGGAGCCTCGCGGATGAGCAGGGACACCTGGGACCCCTGGGACCTCGTGGTCGTCGGCGGCGGCACCGCCGGGATCGTCGGCGCCAAGACCGCGGCCCGGCTCGGCGCACGGGTGCTGCTCGTCGAGCGCGAGCGGACCGGCGGCGACTGCCTGTGGACCGGCTGCGTCCCGTCGAAGTCGCTGCTCGCCGCGGCCTCCGCCGCTGCCACGGCCCGCGGCAGCGCCCACCTGGGCGTCCGCACCGACGCCGTGTCGGTCGACTTCGGCGCGGTGATGCGCCACGTGCGCGGCGCCATCGAGCACATCGCCCCTGTCGACTCGCCGGAGGCGCTCGAGGACGAGGGCGTGACCGTGTGGCGCGGCGAGGCCCGCTTCCTCGACCGGCACCGGCTCGTCGTCAGTGCGCACGAGCGTGACCACCGCGAGGTGCGCTTCCACCAGGCGCTGCTCGCCACCGGGGCCGCGCCCGCCGTGCCCGCCATCCCGGGTCTCCACGAGGTCGACCACCTCACCACCGAGACCGTCTGGGACCTCACCGAGCTCCCGTCCCGGCTGGTCGTCCTCGGCGGCGGCAGCGTCGGCTGCGAGCTCGGCCAGGCCTTCGCGCGGCTGGGCGGCCCCGACGACCCCGACCACACCGTGGCCGTCGTCGAGGGCGCGGCGCGCCTCCTGCCCCGGGAGGAGGCCGACGCGGCCCGCGCCGTCACCGCCTCGCTCGAGGCCGACGGGGTCGACGTCGTCGTGGGTGCCGAGGTCACCAAGGTCGTGCCCGACGCCCCGGGGGCCGGGACCGGCGGCTGCCTCCAGCTCGCCGACGGCAGCACCGTCCCGTTCAGCCACCTGCTGGTGGCCGTGGGCCGCAGCCCGCGCACCTCGGACCTCGGGCTCGAGGCCGCGGGGGTCGAGGTCGACGAGCGCGGCTTCGTCCGGGTCGACGACCGGCTGCGCACCACCAACCCGCTCATCACGGCGGCCGGCGACCTGACCGGCCACCCGCAGTTCACCCACACGGCCGGCGTGCACGGCAGCCTCGCCGCCAGCAACGCCGTCCTCGGCGTGGCTCGCAAGGTCGACCTCACCGCGGTCCCGCGGGTCACCTACACCGACCCGGAGGTGGCGGCGGTCGGCGTCGACCGGGTCAGCGACCCGGGTGGCTCGGGTGGCCCGAGGGGCACGGACGGCGACGGGGACGCGCTGCGCGAGATCACCTGGCACCACGACCACGTGGACCGGGCCGTCGCGGAGGGCCGCACCGGCGGCTACACGCGGATCCGGATCGACAGGAGGGGCCGGGTCCTCGGCGCGACCGTCGTCGGGCCGCGGGCCGGGGAGACGATCGGCGAGCTGACGCTGGCGGTCAGCCAGGGGCTGCGCACCCGCGACCTCGCCGGGGTGATCCACCCCTACCCGACGTGGAACGACGGCGCCTGGAACGCCGCGATCTCCGACGTGCGCGACAGCCTCACCCGTCCCACCACCCGTCGTGCCCTCGGCGCCCTGGCCGCCGGCCGGCGCTGGTGGGTCGGCCGGCGCAGTGACCTGTCCTAGGGAGCGGCCTCCGGCGGCCGCGCGGGCGTCCGCAGGGTCCGGTAGCCGCCCACCATCCGCTGCAGCGCGCTGATCCCGACGACGACCGCCCACACCCAGGCGATGCCGCCGGCCCACACGGGCAGCAGCAGCCACAGCGAGTGGACTGCCACCGTCTCGGTGCCCTCGGCGAGGCCGCCGAGGAAGCTGAGCGAGCGGCCGTCGTCGATCCGGTGGCCGGTCCGCTCGGCGATCGAAGAGAACGCCAGGAACGCCGTGCCGTTGACGTAGTAGGCCAGCAGCACGGCGACGAACGGCGCCCACCCGGCGTACCCGGCCGACGTCACGCCCACGGCCACGCCCACCACGGTGGCGCCGTAGACGAGGAAGTCGGCGGTGATGTCGAGGAAGCCTCCGGCCTCGCTCGCGACGCCGCGGCCGGTGCGGGCCCGGCGGCGGGCCCGACGACGAGCAAGGGTGCCGTCGAGCCCGTCGAGGACGCGCGAGACCAGCCACAGCACCAGCGCCCAGGCCCACCACTGCGCCGCGGCCAGGCCGGCGCTGCAGAGCCCGGTGGCGAGCCCGGCCACCGTCAACCCGTCGGGGCTGACCCAGCGACGGTCGAGCAGCGCGGCCAGCCGGTCGAGGGGGCCGCTGATGACCGGACGCAGGACGCCGTCAAGCACCGTCGCCTCCTCCCGGCCGTAGCAATCCGTGGGCCTGCTCCGCGCCGAACGACGGGCCGAACAACAAGATGTCCAACGGGCGGTCGTCCACGGTCCGGGAAGTCCCGGCGGCGGTCGCCGTGTTCCCGGACTGGGCGCCGGTCGCCGCCGCGCCGCCAGCAGAGTCCCTCGATCCCTCCGGAGGCCCCGTGCGTCGTCCCACCCCCGCAACCTACGTGGCGACCGCAGCGGCACTGCTCGCGACAGCGTGCGCCGCGCCGGCGACAACCACCTCCGCCCCGGAGGACCGGCCGTGGGACGAGGTGCTCGCCGAGGCGCAGGGACAGACCGTCGACCTGTGGATGTGGGGTGGCGACGAGCGCGGCAACGCCTACGTCGACGACGTGCTGGCGCCCGCGGCCGCCGACCTGGGCGTGACCCTGCGCCGGGTGCCGGTCGCGGACACCCGCGACGCGCTGCGCCGGATGCTCGCCGAGCGCGCCGCCGGCGAGACCGAGGGCGACGTCGACCTCGTGTGGGTCAACGGCGACAACTTCGCGACCGGCCGGCAGGCCGACGCGTGGCTCTGCGGCTGGGCCGGCGACCTGCCGAGCATGCAGTACGTCGCCGAGGACGACCCGCTGGTCACCGAGGACTTCGGCGTCGCCGTCGACGGGTGCGAGGCGCCGTGGCACAAGGCGCAGTTCACTCTGGTGTACGACGCCGAGCGGGTGCCGGACCCGCCGACGACGTTCGACGGCCTGCTCGACTGGATCGAGGAGAACCCCGGTCGCTTCACCTACCCGGCGCCGCCCGACTTCACCGGCTCGGTCTTCGTCCGGCAGCTGCTGTACGCCGTCTCCGGCGGCCCCGACGAGGTGCCGGCGGAGTTCGACCAGGCGGCGTTCGACGAGCTCACCCCCGCCCTGTGGCGGACGCTCGAGGGCATCGAGCCGTCGCTGTGGCGCGGCGGGCAGACCTACCCGCGCGACGTCGGCTCGCTCGACCGGCTCTTCGCCGACGGGGAGGTCGACATGACCATGACCTACGGCCCGGCGACCCTCACCGATCTCGTCGCCGACGGCACGTTCCCGCGCACCACGCGCGTGCTGCAGCTGGAGGAGGGGACGGTCGGCAACGCCAGCTTCCTCGGCATCCCGGTGACCTCCCCCGACTCCCCCGGCGCGATGGTGGTCGCCGACCTGGCGCTCTCCCCCGAGCAGCAGGCCGCCAAGGCCGACCCCGACATGTGGGGGCAGTTCACGGTCCTCGACCTCGACCTGCTGCCCGACGCCGACCGCGATCGCTTCGACCGGCTCCCGGAGTCGCCCGTGGTCCCGCCGTACGACGTGCTGTCGCGCGGCGCCGACCCGGAGCTCTCCTCGGCCTGGGTCGGCCCACTGGACGACGGGTGGCGCCGCCAGGTCCTCGGGGCGGGCACGTGACCCCGTTCTCCCTGATGGTGGCCCGCCGTCTGCCCCGACCGCGTCGTCCGGGGCGGGCGACCCCCGCGGTGCTGCTGGTGCTGCTCGTCACCGGCACCGGCCTCGGTGCCGTGGTCGCGACCAGCGTCGGCCTGATGCCGCTCTTCGGGCAGCCGACGCCGGGGGTGGCGGGCTACGTCGACGCCTCCGCGGACCTGCTGCCGGCCGTCCGCGAGACCCTGCTCATCGCGACCGCCTCCACCGTGCTCGCGGCGGCGGTCGGCCTGGTCGTGGGGACCGCGCTGCTGGCGGAGGGACGGGGCAGCACGGTGGTCCGCGCCGCGGCGGTCTCCGTCGTCGCCGTCCCCCACCTCGTCGGGGCCGCCGCTGTCGGGCAGTGGCTCTCCGGCGCCGGACTGGGGTCGCGGCTGCTGTCGGTCGAGGGCGACGCGTGGCCGCGGCTCGTGGCCGGCCCGCTGCCGGTGGCGACGGTCCTGGAGTTCGCGTGGAAGGAGTCGGCGTTCGTGGCGCTGGTCGTGGCCGCGGCGCTGTCGCGCAGCCAGCGCGAGCGCACCGAGACCGCCTCGGTGCTGGGCGCCGGGCCCTGGCAGCGGTGGTCGCGGGTCTACCTGCCCAGCGCCGCCGTCCCGGCGGCCGCCGCCTCGCTGATCGTGTTCGTCTACACGGTCGGGTCCTACGAGGTCGCCTGGCTGCTCGGCCGCGCCTACCCCGAGCCGCTGCCGGTGATGGCCTACCGGCTCTTCGGCTCGACGGATCTGGAGGCCCGGCCCGCGGCCGCCGCCGCGGCGACCGTGGCGGCGGGCATCGCCGTGCTGGCCGCCGGCCTCGCCCTGCTGCTGGCGCACCGTGCCCGCCACCGGGGCGGGCTCGACGTCGACGCGGCTGTGCCGGGAGCGGTCCCGTGACCGCCCCGGTCGCCCGGGTCGCCCCCACCGGCCGCGCACCGCGCAGCCTGTCGGCGGTCGTGCTGCTGTGGCTGCTCCTGCCGGTGGTGCCGCTGGTCGTGTGGGCCGTCGCGGACCGCTGGTCCGCGCCCGCCGTGCTCCCGCAGGACTGGGGCCTCCGCGGCTGGGACGCCGCCGCGGACGCCGGCGTCGTCGGCGCGCTGGCCCGCTCCACGGCCCTCGGCCTCGTCGTGGCCGCGATTGCGACGCCGCTGGGCGCCATGGCCGGCCGCGCGCTCGGCTGGCGCGAGCTGCGCCACCCGGGACCGGTCGCGTGGGTGCTCGTGGCGCCGGTGGTCCTCCCGCCCTTCGCAGTCGCGATGGGGCTCGACGTGGTGCTGCTGCGCCTCGGCGTCCCCGAGCTCGTCGGCGTCGTGCTCGTGCTGGTGACGCTGGCGGTGCCGTACACCGCCTACACCCTCGGGGCGGCGTACGCCGCGCTCGACCCGCAGCTCGAGGAGCAGGCCCGCACCCTGGGCGCGACGGCGCGCCAGGCTCGACGGCGGGCGACGCTGCCGGCGGTCGCGCCCGGCCTGCTGACCGCGGCCGGGCTGGCCTTCCTCGTCGGCTGGAGCGACTACGTCGTCACGCTGCTGATCGGCGGCGGCCGGCTGGTCACAGCCCCGATCCTGCTCGGGTCGGCCGCCGCCGGCGCCGGGAACGAGCCGACGACCGCCGCGCTGGCGGTCGCCTCGACCCTGCCGCTGGCGCTCGCCGTCGCCACCGTCCTCCTCGTCCGCCACCGATACGGAGGCCGCCCATGAGCACGCTCGAGCTGAGCGGGATCGCCCACCGCTACCCGGGCGCCGCCCGGGACACCCTCACCGGCGTCGACCTCCGGGTGCCCGAGGGCGAGATGCTCGCCGTGGTCGGCCCGTCCGGCTCGGGCAAGACGACGCTGCTGCGGGTCGCCGCCGGGCTCGAGCCGGCGACGGCCGGGACGGTCTCGATCGACGGCCGCGAGGTCGGTCACCTGCCGCCCGAGGAGCGGGGGCTGACCGTGATGTTCCAGCAGCCGCACCTGTTCCGGCACCTCGACGTGCTCGACAACGTGGCGTTCGGGCAGCGGGTCCGCGGCCGGCCCCGGCGCGAGGCCCGCGAGGCCGCCGCCCGCTACCTCGACCTCGTCCACCTGGGCGCTCTCGCGCGCCGGCGGGTCCGCAACCTGTCCGGCGGCCAGCAGCAGCGGGTCGCGCTGGCCCGCGCGCTGGCCACCGAGCGCGACATCCTGCTCCTCGACGAGCCGTTCGCCTCGCTCGACCCCGGGCTGCGTCAGTCGATGCACCAGCTGCTCGACGAGGTCCGCGCCGCGCTCGCGCCGACGATCGTGATGGTCACCCACGACCTCGACGAGGCCGGGCTGGCCGAGCGGGTCGCGGTGGTCGGCGGCGGGGGCGTCGCGCAGGTCGGCACCGTCGCGGACCTCTACGCGCGGCCCCGGACGCTCGACGTCGCCCGACTCGTGGGCGGCTTCAACGAGCTCCCCGGGACCGCCGCGGGCGGCCGGCACCGCTCGGCGTGGGGCGAGCTGCGGCTGCCTGACGGCTGCGACGTCGCGGGTCCGGCGACCCTGCTGGTACGCCGGGAGCAGGTCCGGCTGGTCGACGACCCGGAGCCCGGCCCGCACGGTGGTGCGCTGGTCGCCTCCGGGCAGGTGGCCCGGGTGTCGCGCACCGGGATCCGCGAGGTCGCCACCGTCGACCTGGCGCCGGTCGCGGGCGGCCGCCGGCTCCGGCTCCAGGCCGAGCTCGACGTCGGTGAGACGGTCCACGCCGGCGACCGGGTGCGGGTGGTGGTCGAGTCCGGCCGCGGCCTCTGGGCGGTGGCGTCCGAGGGTGCTGTTCAGCGGGGGCAGCAGGGGCAGCCGGAGGCCGCGGCGCCGGAGCCCGCGACCAGCGACGACCCCGACCACGACACGATGGGAGTGGAGCGATGAGCGAGAGCACGCAGCCGGCCCGGGACCAGCAGCACGACAACGGCGTCCCGGACTCCGTCGACGTGGTGGTCGTGGGCATGGGTGTCGGCGGCGAGGCCGTCGCCGGACAGCTGCTCGACGCGGGCCTGTCGGTGGTCGGCATCGAGGACGGCCTCGTGGGAGGCGAGTGCCCCTACTGGGGCTGCATCCCCAGCAAGATGATGGTCCGCGCCGCCGATGCCATCGCCGAGACCCGGCGGGTCGGCGACCTCGCCGGCAGCGCCACCGTCGACCCCGACTGGTCACCCGTCGCCCGCCGGATCCGCGAGGAGGCCACCGACCACTGGGACGACCAGGTCGCCGTCGACCGGTTCACCGGTGCGGGCGGCCACTTCGTCCGCGGCCGTGGCCGGCTCGCCGGGCCCGGCCGGGTCGAGGTCGACGGGCCGGAGGGCGGGGTCACCGTGACCGCCACCCGCGGCGTCGTCGTCGCCACCGGCACAGTCCCGGCCGTGCCGCCCGTCGACGGGCTCGCGGACACGCCGTACTGGACGAACCGGCAGGCCGTCGAGGCCGAGACGCTGCCCGCGTCCATGCTCGTGCTCGGCGGCGGCGCCATCGGCCTCGAGCTCGCGCAGGCCTTCCACCGGTTCGGCGTCGACGTCACCGTCCTCGAGGCCGCGGACCGGCTGCTGGTCGCCGAGGAGCCGGAGGCCTCCGAGCTCGTCACCGGCGTCCTCCGCGACGAGGGCATCACGATCGAGACCCGCGCCGCCGCGTCGCATGTGAGCCACGACGACAGCGGCTTCACCGTCACGCTCGAGGACGGCCGCACGTTCACCGGCGAGCGGCTCCTCGTCGCGACCGGCCGTCGCGTGGACGTGTCGGGCCTCGGCCTCGACACCGTCGACCTCGAGGCGGACCGGGCGCTGGACACCGACGAGCGGATGCGCGCCGGCGACGGCGTGTGGGCCGTCGGCGACGTCACCGGCCGGGGCGCCTTCACCCACGTCGCGACGTACCAGGCGGCGGTCGCCGTCGCCGACATCCTCGGCCGCGACGGCCGCACCGCCGACTACGCGGCGGTCCCCCGCGTGACGTTCACCGACCCCGAGGTCGGCTCCGTCGGGCTGACCGAGCAGCAGGCCCGGGACCGCGGCCTGGACGTGCGCACCGGCACCGCGCAGGTGCCGTCGTCGGCCCGCGGCTGGATCCACAAGGCCGGGAACGAGGGGCTGGTGAAGCTCGTCGTCGACGGCGGCTCGGACCTGCTGGTGGGTGCCACGTCGGCCGGCCCGGCCGGCGGCGAGGTGCTCGGCGCGCTCTCGGTCGCCGTGCACGGGCGGGTGCCGGTGAGCCACCTGCGGCAGATGATCTACGCCTACCCGACCTTCCACCGTGCCATCGAGGACGCCCTCCGCGACCTGGGCGACTGAACCGCCCGCGAGAGGAGGCAGGATCGCCCCGTGACCTACCTGCCGTCGTTGCCCGCGGGCAGCACCCTGCTCGACGTGTTCCGGGCGTTCCCGGCGGCGTCGCGGCCGCTGCTCGACTTCCACGAGGCGGTGATGCGCGGCCCGTCGCCGCTCACCGTCGCCGAGCGCGAGCTCATCGCGGCCTACGTCTCCGGGCTCAACGCCTGCCTCTACTGCCACGGCGTGCACACCGAGACCGCCGCGTCGTTCGGGGTGCCGGCCGAGCTGCTGGGTGCCCTCGTCGCCGACCCGGACGCCGTGCCCGACGCGGCGCTCGAGGCGGCCGGCTCGCGGGCCGGGCTGCGCAGCCTGCTGCACTACGTCGCCGCGGTGACGCGGGATCCCGCACGGGTGACGCCGGCCGATGCGGCCGCGGTGCTCGCGGACGGCTGGGACGAGCAGGCGCTGCACGACGCCGTCGCGGTCTGCGGGCTGTTCAACCTCATGAACCGGCTGGTCGACGGCCTCGGCGTCGAGGCCGGCGCCGACTACCGCACGATGTCGGGCCGCCGGCTCGCCGAGGGCGGCTACGCCGCCCTCAAGGACCTGCTGTGACGCCTGCCCGCTGACGTACGCCGTCCCGGACGGTGGGCATCGGCAGGTCCACCACGAGCCGCCGGTTCTCGCCGGGGTCGAGCACGCCGTGCTGCACGCACGCCGGCACCAGCCGGCCGGTCCCGGGGTGCGCCATGTGGTAGCTGCACGCGGCGAGCCGCTCCTGGGCGGCACGCACCTCCGGGTCGGCAGCCACCTCCCCGCGCTCGCCGGCCTCGTACGCCGCCGTGACCACGGCGGCGTCCATGAAGGCGTGGACGACGACGGTGAGGGCACGCACCCGGCCGGTGGCCAGGCTCCACGCGAGGTGGGCGGGGCCGCCGGACCGGCGGACGGCGCGGCCCGCCCAGGCGAGGCCGGCCGCGCCGTGCCGGGGCCGGCGGAGCGTGGCGCGCACCAGCCGCGCCGCCACCAGGCCCGGCCGGTTGGCGTCGAGGTCGAGGGCGCCGTAGCGCCGCATGTAGAGGTCGCGGGCCGCGAGGTCGCGCGCCGAGCCGGGGTCGAGGAGCGGCACGTAGCGCTCCCCCACGAGGAAGCCGAACGCGGTGCGGTTGCAGCGCGGGTCGCCGAACTGCAGCGCCTGCCAGGGCAGCGGCTGGCCGAGGCCTCGCTCGATCTCCGCCCACACGTCGTCGACGGTCAGGTGCCGGTGGCCGCCCGGCCAGCGGCGGTCGTCCCCGATGAGCGCGGCCGGCTGGAACGACATCATCTGGTAGCCCATCCGGCTCACGGTCCGGGCGACGTGGGCGACCTCGGGGAGGTTGTCGGCGGTGACGGTCATGTTGTGGGCGAGGTAGGAGCGCAGGCCGGTCCGCGCCGCGAGATCGCGGAACATCTGGACGAACGCGCGCCGGTGGCCGTCGAGCTCGGCCTCCGACCGCGGCCGCACCGCCCCGCGCCGTCCCCGCATCAGCGAGTCGACGTGCGCGGCGAAGGAGACCCGCGGCAGCCGCAGCCGGCCGTCCGGCCCGGTCACGACCGCCTCGAGGTACGCCGGGTCGAAGTCGCCGTGGGTCATCGACATCGGCTCACGGCCCGCCGCCCGCATCAGCAGCAGCGCCTCGGCGTGGGTGTCGGGGTCGAGCAGCGAAACCTCCCCGCCGATGAGCTGGGCGTGCGCCCCCGGGCCCCGCACCCGGCGCAGGTAGGCCATCTGCGTCGCGACCTCGCGCAGGGTATGGGGGCCGTCGACGCGGACGTGGTTGGCGTCGGCGGAGTGGTAGCAGGGCTTGCACGTCAGGTTGCAGCGCGGGAAGACGCCGTGGGTCCCCTCGCACCCGATCGCGGCGCGGCCGAGCACCTGCGCCGGCGTGCGGGCCCGCTCCGGAAGCCCCTCCCAGCGTCGCCGCAGCGCCTCCCGGGTCTCGGGGTCGGCCAGCCGGGTGGCGCGCTCCGCGCCCCGGACGGCATCGAGGACCCGGCGCAGGCGCTGGCGTACGAGCGGGCGCGGGCCGGTCATGGGGCCTCCTCGGGTCTGCTTGCGACCCTAGACCGGCACCCGGTCACCGTGTGTGAGCGCGCTCACCGAGCGACTCCCCTTCGTGCCGGCCGGGGTGAAGGGCGGCGTGGCGGGCGGGCGGCTGCCCGCTCCGGGGAGCAGGTCCCGCCCGCGACGGGCCCGGGTGCGACGCCGCACCGCTGCCGCCCACGAGCCGCCGAGGTCGGCGGCCCCTGCCGACGCGAGGCCGACCAGCAGCAGGCCGGCGGCCGGCACCAGCACGGCGAGCGGCGCCCGGTCGACGTGCGGGAGCCCGTCGTGCAGGAGCAGTCCCCACTGCGCCGAGGGCGGCGCCGGGCCGAGGCCGAGGAAGGCCAGCGCGGTCAGGGCGAGGCCGGTGTGCGGGAACCGGGCGACCGCGTGGCGCACCACCGGTCCCACGACGCCCGGGAGGAGCTCGCGCCAGAACAGCCGGAGGGGCCCCATGCCCATGACCCTGGCGGCCTCGACGTGGCCGCTGCCCCGGGCCTCGGCCAGCAGGGACCTGCCGTGCACGGCGAGCGGGACCCAGGCGACCACGGCGACGGCGACCAGGGCGGTCCCGGCGCCGGGTCCGGCGGCGGCTGCCACGAGCAGGCCGACCACCACGGCCGGGAGCGCGTTGCCGACGAGGCCGAGGAACGGCATGCCGCCGCTGCCGAGGGCCGCCACGAGCAGCCCGAGCAGGACGGCGACCACCGTGACGGCCAGGGCCGGGAGCAGCGTCTCCACGGCGCCGTGCGCAGCACGGGCGAGCACGTCGCGACCGAGGTGGTCGGTGCCCAGCGGGTGCCTCCGCGACGGACCCTGCAGCCGGTCGGCCAGCGACACCCGCGCCGGGTCGCGCGGCAGGCCGGCCACGAGCAGCAGCCCGAGCCCGGCCGCGGCGAGCGGCGCGATCCACCCGGCCCACCCGTGGGCGTGGTCCCGGGCGGGGCCGACGCCGGCCGCGGCGCCGTCCCCGGGCCTCAGCACCCGCTGGGCGCGCAGCCCGACCAGACCCGCAGCGAGCCCGGCCAGCAGCACGACGGTGAGCGCTCCCTGGACGACAGGCAGGTCGCCGGACAGCACCGCGGACAGCGCCAGCCGACCCAGCCCCGGGATGCTGAAGACGTTCTCCACGAGCACGGTCCCGCCCACGAGACCGGCGACGACGAGGCCCAGCAGCGGGGCCGACACGGCGAGCGCTCGCCGGAGGACGGCAGCCCGCAGCGCCCGGGGTGACCGGCCGCCGGCCACCCAGGTCCGCACCCACGGCTCGCGCAGGGTGTCCCGGACGCTGGCCTGCATCACCACCGCGAGCACGCCGCCGAGCGGCAGCCCGGCGGCGAGCGACGGCAGCACCAGGTCGTCCGGACCCTCCCAGCCGGTGGTGTGCGGCCACGCCGGGCCGCGGGCCGCCCACCACAGCAGCGCCGCGGCGACCAGCAGCTCGGGCAGCGCCGCGATGCCGTGGGCGACACCGGAGGCGAGGCCCTGCCGGGCGGGGTCGGCGGCCCCGCCGGCCCCGGGACGGCTGAGCGAGAGCAGCGTCAGCAGCACGGCGACGGCGGTCGCCACGGCCGCGGCGGCGAGCGCCAGCGTCGCGCTCACGCTGAGCGCCCCGACCACCGCCGGTGCCACCGCCTCGCCGCTCACCCAGGAGCTGCCGAGGTCGCCGCGCAGCAGGCCCGAGACCCACTGCGTGGCGGCCTCGGCCGGCCCGCCCGGCAGCCCGAGCTCGTCGCGCAGCGCGGCGAGCGTCGCCGGGTCGGGGTCACGCTCGAACGTGCGGGCCCGCAGGATCGCCAGCGCCGGGTCCCGGCCCGCCGCCCACGGCAGCAGGCTCACGAGCGCGCCGACGACGACCGGGGCCGCCACCAAGGCGGCGAGCAGCCCCAGCCGACCGACCAGCCGGCCGACCAGCCGACCGACCAGCCGACCAACCACCCTGTCGGCCGGCCGGCTCACGCCGGTCTCCGAGCGGGCCCGCACGTCCCCGTCATCGCAGACTGGTCCCCGCGGTCACGAGCAGCCGCTCGAACGGGTCCGTGGCGAGGCCGCTCACGGAGTCGGACACGGCGTGGCGCGCCCGCTCGTGGACCACCGGGACGACCGCACCGGTCGCGAGCACCGCGTGCTCGGCCGCGAGCACGGCCTCGCGCCGCGACTCGATGTCGGGCTGGCCCTGCAGGTCCTCGAGCACCTTCTCGACGTCGCGGTCGCACAGGTGGGCGAGGTTGTAGCTGCCGCGGCAGCCGAAGTCGCTCAGCAGGTAGTCGACCGGCTCGCCGGTGTCGACGGCGTACGACCGGCTGCCGACGACCACGTCGAACTCGCCGGCGAGCAGCGCCGGCTCGAGACCGGTGTAGGGGCGCACGACCTGCTCGACCTCCACGCCCGCCTCCCGCAGCTCCGCGGCGACGGCGTCGGCGACGGGCGCGAGCTCGGGCCGCTCGGTATAGGTCGCGATCCGGACCGTCTCGTCGGGCTTGACGGAGGCCTCGGGCTCCGGCAGCGCCGGCCGCGACTGCGCCCACGGCGTGGCCGGGCCGAAGAGGCCGGTGGCGGGGTCCGCGTGGTCCTCGAAGACGGTCCCGGCGAGCAGCTCCTGGTCGACGGCGTCCGCGACGAACGCGCGCTCGCCCGGCTCGTCGAGGGCCTCGCGGTTGCTGTTCAGGTAGACGAGCACGCTGCGCGGCAGCGGCATCTCGAGCAGCTCACCCCCGAGGCCGGCGACGTCCGCGGCAGCCACGGTGTGCGCGACGTCGACCTCGCCGGCCTCGAAGGCCGCGACCCGGGCGGCGGCGTCCGGCGTGTAGCGGACCTCCAGCCCGTCCAGGGCCGGCTCGCCGTCCCAGTAGGCGTCGTGCGCCTCGAGCGTGGCGCCCTGGGCACCGCGGGTCGCGGTCACCGCGAACGGGCCGGTGCCGTGGCGGGCGGCCTCGACGTCCTTGCCGTCGAAGGCGGCGGCGGCGAGGACCGGCAGGTTCGGCGAGGAGAGGCGCTGCGGGAGCACGGGGTCCGCCACCGAGGTGACGATCTCGACGGTGTCCTCGTCGACGGCCGTGGTGGTGAGCTCGACGCTGCTGATCTCGCTCGGCACCGGGGTCGCGGCCGCGGCGGCGTCCAGCGAGCGGACGACGTCCTCGGCGGTCAGCGTCGTCCCGTCCTGGAAGGCGACGCCGGGGCGCAGCTCGAAGCGCCAGGTGCGGGCGTCGACCTGCTCCCACGACTCCGCGAGCACGGGCGCCGGGGCGCCGGACTCGTCCAGCCGGGTCAGCGACTCCGTGGCGCCGAGCCGGGAGAGCAGGACGCCGTCGTCGCTGTACGGCGAGTAGGCGGCGGCGGGTGCCCACGGCAGTGCGAGCCGCAGGGTGCCGCCGGCCCCGGAGCCCGGGCCGGCGCCCTCCTGGGCGGCGGCGAAGCAGCCGCTGGTGGACCCGGCGACGAGGCCGAGCAACGTCGCGAGGGTGACGCGCACCCCGGGCCGGCGACCGGCCTGGCGTGGGGAGATGGGGGTCATGCTCTCTCTTTCTCGTGGAGGGAAGGGTCAGCCGTCAGGAGCCGACGGCGGGTACGGGGGCCGGCCTGGGATCGGGCAGGCCACCCCGCAGGACGGCTGCGGTGCCGAGGCCCGACGCAGCGGCGACGACGGCGAGCAGCAGCCAGGGCAGGACGGGGTCCCCGGTGTCGAAGGCGGCGCCCGTGGCGACGCTGACCAGCAGCACGCCCACGCCACCGACGGTCGAGACCAGGCCGTAGTGCGTGGCGAGCATCCGCTCGCCCGCGAGCCGCGCGACCGCGTCGCGGGACGCCGGGAGCAGCACCATCTGGCCCAGGGTCACGAGGCCGGCGAACGCCACGACCGACGCCCAGCCCGACCACGGGGCGCCGGGCGCCGCCAGGGCGGCGGCGGCCACGCCTCCCGCGACCATCAGCGCGAACCCCAGGCCGAGGGCGCGGTCGACACGCAGGTGCCGGGCCCGGGCGGTGATCCGGAGCTGGGCGAGCAGGACGAGGACCGCGCAGCCGCTGAAGACCCAGCCGGCGCCGGCGCCGCTCCCGGTGTCGCGGAGGAGCTGCAGCGGCACGGCGAGGTACAGCTGGTTGTAGAGCGCCAGGTAGCCGGCGAAGGCGACGGCGAACAGCAGGAACCTGCGGTTGCCCAGGACGTGTCCCCAGTCCGGGCGCTCGCGGCCGACCGCAGCAGTCCGACGGGGCAGCGCCCGCCAGTGCACGAAGTACACCACCGCGAAGACGGCCGCGGCCACGAGGCAGGAGGTGGTGAAGCCGCCGAGCACCAGCAGCGCGCCGATCGCGGGACCGACCAGGCTGCCGGCCTGGCTGGCCAGCGAGTGCAGGGCGAAGACCTCGGTGCGGGAGACCCCGGTCTGCTCCGCGGTGGCCTCGGCCTCCTCGGCGACGAGGGCGTCGATGGCGGGGGTGAACAGGGCACCGGCCACCCCGAGGGCGACCACGCCGGCGATCACCCAGGGCAGCTCGGTCGCGGTGCCGAGCAGCAGGAAGGACGCCACCCGGAGCGCGATGCCGGCGAGGACCGTGGCCCGGACCCCGAGCGCGTCGGCGAGGATCCCGCCGGCGAGGAAGAGGCCCTGCTGGCTGAGCATCCGCAGGCCGAGGACGGTGCCGACGACGCCGGCGGCGACGCCGAGGTCGCCGGTCAGGTGCACGGCGAGGAACGGCACGACCATGTAGAAGCCGACGTTGAAGACCAGCAGAGTGCCGACGAGCAGCCGGATGCGGGGCGTGACCGCTGCGGCGAGGCCGAGGACCCGCCGCCGCGAGGGTGGGGCCGGGTCGGACGGGTTGGCGGGGGCGGCGGTGGTCACGCGGCGCTCCCGTCGCGACGCGCGACCAGCGCCGAGTTCACCACCTCGTGGTGCGGGTGGAGCTCGAGCTGCAGCGACAGGCAGGCCACGTCGTCCACGGAGGCGGGCGCGTAGAGCAGCTCGCGGAGCCCGGCCGCCGAGCGGACGACGACGTGGGCGCCGGGACGCATCGCCTCGGCGACCCGGCTCAGCGCCCGGTGCTTCTGCAGGCCGTCGGAGCCGACCAGGGCGGCGTGGACCACGAGGTCGGCGCCGGCGAGCGCGGCGAGGGCGGGGCCCGGGACCTCCCCGGACACGTCCGCGAGCCGGCTGGTGACCCCGGGGACGCCCAGCGCCGCCGCGACCCGGTCGCCCAGCGCGAGCGAGTCCGCGTCGCGGTCGACCAGGGTGACGTCGAGGCCGTGGTCGCGGGCGAGGACGAGGCCGGTGAGCGGCAGCGGCCCGGAGCCGACCACGACGGCCGTCCGGGGCTCCTCGCCCAGCCCGCGGACCGCGGCCAGCTCGAGCGCGACGAGGGCGCGGTAGTTCCCGAGGTAGGGGAAGCGGTCGAGCTCCGCGACCGGGTCGGCCGCGGCGAGGATCCGCTGCGCCCAGCAGGTCTCCAGCTCGGTCTCGCCACGGGCGCACAGGTCGCGGATCTCCGCCACGCGCGGCCCCAGCAGCCGCATCACCTCGGCGGCCTGGCCGGCCCGGACGACGCCGTGGTGAGGAGCCAGGCTCAGGCCCACCAGCTCGCCGAAGGCACGGTCCACCTCCGGGCCCGGGCGCAGGTCGGTCGCGCCGAGGAGGTCGGCGAGGTCGGTGAGCCGCTGGGCCAGCTCGAGGGGCGCCAGCTCGAGAGGTGCTGAGTCGAGGCCACCGGCAGGAGCCACCGGTGTTGCGAGGTCCGAGATCGTCATGCCCCAGACAGTATTTGATAACGATTATCATCGTCGTAATGGGGTCGTCACGGGTTGTGTGAGCGCGCTCACCGAGGGTCGCCTCGCGCCCCCCATACCGTGGAGGCATGCGGATCCTGACTGCCGTGGCAGCGTTCCTCGTCCTCGTGCTCGCGGGCTGTGGCACGGCCACCGACGCCCCGTCCGGGCAGTCCGGCCAGGGCAGCCAGGACGGCCGGGCCTCCGCGGCCGAGGCGCCCCCTGCCGGCGAGGTCCGCTCGGTGGACTTCGCCGCGGACACCGTGGCGGGCGAGCCGTTCGACGGAGCCTCCCTCGAGGGCAAGCCGGCGGTGCTGTGGTTCTGGGCGCCGTGGTGCCCCACCTGCCGCGCCCAGATCGACGGCGTGAGCGAGCTGGCGGCCGAGCACGGCGACGCGGTCAACGTGGTCGGCGTCGGCGCCCTCGACGACCCCGAGGCGATCGCGGGCTTCGCGGCCGAGGTCGGCGACGACGTCACTCTGCTGTCGGACCCGCGGGGCGACGTGTGGCGCCACTTCGGCGTGACTGGCCAGAGCACCTACCTCGTCCTCGACGCGGAGGGCCGCGAGCGCGCCTCCGGCTTCCTCGACGACCCCGAGCTCGCCTCCATCGTCGACGCACTGGCGGGCTGACCCGTGAACGAGGGCCTGCTCGCCGTCGCCCTCGGGGCGGGCATGCTCGCGGCGGTCAACCCGTGCGGCTTCGCGCTGCTGCCGGCCTACGTGTCGATGCTGGTCGCCGGCGAGCAGCACCGGTCCCGACCCGCCCGGGTGGGGCGCGCGCTGCTGCTGACCGCCGCGATGACCACCGGGTTCGCGGGCGTCTTCGCGCTGTTCGGGCTCGCCATCGCCCCGGTCGCCGCCGGCGTCCAGGAGCACCTGCCCTGGTTCACCGTCGTCTTCGGACTCACGCTGCTGCTGATGGGGCTCTGGCTGGCGGCCGGTCGCGACGTCCGCCTCCCCCGGCTCCCGGGACGGCTCGGCCGCCGGGGCCGCACCGGCACCGCCCGGCCGCTGTCCACCTCCGTGCCCTCGATGGCCGGCTTCGGCGCCGGCTACGCCGTGGCGTCACTGTCCTGCACCGTGGCGCCGTTCCTCGCCGTCGTGGTCGGCGGGTTCCGCACCGGGTCGGTCATCGAGGGCCTCGCACTCTTCCTCGCCTACGCGGCCGGGATGGGTCTCGTGGTCGGCACCCTCGCGGTCGCCGTCGCGCTGGCCTCGACCTCCACGGTCGGCCGGCTGCGACGCGCCGGCCAGTGGGCGCCGCGGGCGGCGGGCGGGCTGCTCGCCGTCGCCGGCGCGTACGTCGCCTACTACGGCTGGTGGGAGCTTCGCGTGCTCCGGGGTGGCGAGACCGCCGACCCCGTCATCGACGCCGCCGCGTCACTGCAGCGCTGGCTCTCCGAGACGGTCGCGGGCGTCGGCGCGTGGACCTGGCTGGCGGTCTGCGCCGGCCTGGTGCTGGTCACGGTGGCGGGGTCCCGGCTGCGGCGGCGCACTCGTGAGCCAGCCGACGAGCCGAGCACCGGCTCGCCGGAGGAGAGGAGCAGGGCATGAGGATCCGACTGCGGGGAGCCGCCGCGGCACTGGCGGGGTTGCTGGTGCTGACCGCCTGCTCCGGCGACATCGACAGCGGCGCCGCCACCGAGGGTGGCAACGGCTCTTCGTCCGAGACCTCCGGGGCCGGCGCGGAGCCCGACGACATCGTGTCGGCCCTCGACGACGTCGACCACGAGTCGTTCCCCGAGCCCCTCATCGACCTCGACGACCTGCTCTCCGGCGGCCCGCCGCCCGACGGGATCCCCTCGATCGACGACCCCCAGTTCCAGCGGGCCTCCGAGGTCGACTGGCTCGACGGCCGGGAGCCGGTGCTGAGCCTCACCGTCGGCGACGAGACGCGGGCCTACCCGGTCCGGATCCTGACCTGGCACGAGATCGTCAACGATACCGTCGACGGCGTCCCGGTCGCTGTCACCTACTGCCCGCTGTGCAACTCCGGCGTCGCGTTCGAGCGCACCGTCGACGGGCAGGAGACCACGTTCGGGGTGTCCGGGAAGCTCTACATCGACAACCTCGTCATGTACGACCGGCTCACCGAGTCGCTGTGGCCGCAGCTCACCGGCAAGGCCTCCGTCGGCCACCTCACCGGCGAGGAGCTCGAGTCGATCCCGATGGGCATCGTCGGCTGGGACCAGTTCCTCGCCGAGCACCCGGACGCGAAGGTGCTCACCCGCGACACCGGCCACGACCGCGACTACGGCCGCAACCCCTACCGCGAGTACGACGACCCCGACAGCGGCCCGTTCTTCCCGCTGCCCGAGGACCCCGACGACCGGCTCGCCGTGAAGGCGCGCGTCGTCGGCGTCAGCGTCGACGGCGAGTCGGTGGCGGTGGACCGCGAGCACCTCGCCGACCGCGGCGTGGTGCCGGTGACGGTCGGCGACAGCGACGTGGTCCTCTTCCACGCACAGGGCCAGGCCTCCGCGCTGGACACCGAGCAGATCGCCGACGGCAAGGAGGTCGGCACCGTCGCCGCCTTCCGGCCCCGCGCCGGCGGCCAGGACCTGGAGTTCACCCGCACCGACGGCCAGATCGTCGACACCACGACCGGGTCGACCTGGAGCATCCTCGGCAAGGCCACGTCCGGCCCGCTCGAGGGCAAGCGTCTGCAGGCCGTCGAGCACCTCGACACCTTCTGGTTCACCTGGGTGCTCTTCCAGCCCGAGACCGAGCTCGTCAGGGGCTGACCACCGGCTCGTCAGCGGCCGAATGCCCTCAGGCGAAGGTGCCCAGCCAGGTGGTGAGGGCGTAGAGCGCGACGTAGGTGACGACGGCGATCCCCAGGATCGTCAGCAGCCGGTAGCGGACGCTGCGGACGCCCTGGATCGAGCAGATCTGGCGGCGGCGCAGCGCCACCCACACGAGCAGCGCCATCACCAGCAGCCCGGCGAGGCGGAACCACCACTGGTAGTCGTCGTACAGGTCGGTGGCCCAGGCGACCGCCGTGCCCGCCGAGACGATGCCGAGCAGTGCGAGCACGGTCGGCCCGACGCAGCAGAGGATGCCGGTGAGGCCGCCGACCAGGCCGATCCGCCACACGCCGAGCGGGCGCTCCTGCACCGGTCCCTCCCGGTGCCGGACGCCGCGGGTCCCGGTGCCGGCCATGCCGCCATCCTCCCCCGGCCCCGGAAGGCCGCTCTGTGAGCGCGCTCACCGAGACGCGCGCGGGGACCGCCCTACGGTGGGGCTGCGGGCTCGCTCCGCACCGTTTTGTCGCCCAGTTGTTGCGCAGGTTGTCTCGCATGCAGCCCACTGCCACGATGGCCGGACCAGCACGTTGCGACTTCGTCGCCAGCGCCGAGTCGCTGGCGCCCGCGACGTTCCGGCCGTGGTCGCCCGCGTGCCGCGAGGACGAGAGGCGGAGGGAACGCATGTCGCTCGACCCGGAACGCACCTGGTGCCTCTCCGAGGTGGACATCTTCGCCGACCTCAGCGACGACGAGATGGAGCGGATGGCCGAGGCGGCCCCGATGCGGACCTACCCCGCGGGCGCCCTGCTCTACACCCCGCAGCAGCAGACCGAGACGCTCTTCATCCTCAAGCGCGGGCGGGTCCGGATCTTCCGGCTCTCCGCCGACGGCCGCGCGCTGACCACCGCGATCCTCGAGCCGGGCACGATCTTCGGCGAGATGGTCGTCGTCGGCCAGCTGATGCACGACAACTTCGCCGAGGCGCTCGACGAGACCGTGGTGTGCGTGATGGGCCGACGGGACGTGCAGCGGCTGCTGCTCGGCGACCCGCGCATCGCCACCCGGATCTCCGAGATCCTCGGCCGTCGGCTCGCCGAGCTCGAGCAGCGGCTCTCCGACGTGGTGTTCAAGACCGTCGCGCAGCGGGTGGCCGACGCCCTGGTGACCCTCTCTCGCGAGCGCACGCTGGTCCGGAGCCCGGTCGTGCGGGTGACCCACGAGCAGCTCGCGTCGCTGGCCGGCACGTCGCGGGAGACCGCCACCAAGGTGCTCGGCGACCTGGCCGAGCAGGGCCTCATCTCGCTCGGCCGGGGCCGCATCGCGGTCCTCGACCGGGACGGGCTGCGCCGGCTGGTCGACCGCCCCGACCCGGCCGCCCGCTGACCGGCCGCGGCCGGCTGCCGGGCCGTCAGGACAGCCGCAGCACCGTCATCAGTCGGCGGGCGACCTCGCCGCCCTCCGCCTCGGCGCGCGCCAGCGCCGCGGGCACGTCGAGGTCCTCGCGCAGCAGCCGCACCGCCGCGTCCGGGTCCTGGGCGGGCGCCGCCGACGTGGCCGCGGCGGCGTACAGCCGCTCGAGGGCGGCCTCCGCCTGGGGCAGCATCCCCGGGTCGTAGTCCCACGGCTCGTCGTAGCGCCGGTTGACGAGCATCAGCCGCACCGCCGCCGGCGTGCAGCCGGACAGCACCTCGTCGACGAGGACGAGGTTGCCGGTGGACTTGGCCATCTTCTGCCCGCCGAGCCGCACCTCGCCGACGTGGAGCTGGAAGCGGGCGAACGGTGCAACGCCGGTCACCGCCTCGACCATCGCGACCTGGTAGGCGTGGTGGGGGAAGACGAGGTCCTCCCCGCCGACCAGCACGTCGACCGATGCGCCGTGGGTCGCCAACGCCATCGCCGCGCACTCGGCGTGCCAGCCCGGGCGGCCCCAGCCCCACGGGCTGGGCCACGCAGGCTCGTCGCCCTCCGACGGCCGCCACACCGCGACGTCGAAGGGCTCGTCCTTCTCGGCGTGCTCCGGGTGGTCGCCGTAGGAGCGCGACAGGTCGAGGGCCTGCTCGCGGTCGAGACCGCTCGCCGCGGCCACCGCCTCACCGCGGAACCAGACCGCGCCGCCGCGCTCGTACGCCGCGCCGCTGTCGAGGAGCGCCTGGCCGAGCTGCTGCACGGCGTCGACGTGGTGCCGGGCCCGCGGCCGGGCCTCGGGGGTCGCCACCCGCAGTGCCCGCATGCTCTGGTCGAAGAGCGCCTCCTGCTCGAGGGCGAACTCGTCGTAGTACCAGCCGCGGTCCCGGGCGGCGTCGAGCAGCACGTCGTCGACGTCGGTGACGTTGCGGCAGACGTGGACGGCCGGCCCGCCCGCGTGGAGCACCGAGGCGAGCACGTCGGCCCACACGAACGTCGCGGCGTGCCCGAGGTGGGTCACGTCGTAGGGGGTGATGCCGCAGACGTAGAGCCGCGCCGCCCCCGCGACCGGCAGCAGGTTGCCACCGAGCGTCAGGAACTCGGGGCGCGCCGGCAGCGGACCCACCCGCTGTCGGGAGTCGAAGACGCCGGAGCCCATCCGGGAGCCGGGGCTCGTCGAGGAGGAGGTCATGCCTCATCGTGCCACCGGGCCGACAGCCGGTGCACGGTCCGTCGCCCGCGTCCGTGCCGGACGTCAGTGACTGTGGCTGTGACTGTGGCTGTGGGCGGGGTCCCCCGGGTCGTCGGAGGGGACCGTGACGTCGAGCCAGCCCACGCCGCTGCCGGCCAGCCCGACCGACATCGCGCACACGACGGCGACCACGGCCATGCTGCCCGCGTGTGGCGTGGTCGCGGGCCGACCCCGCAGCCGGCCGCCGTCCCGGGCGAGCGCCGCGACCAGCAGAAGCGCGAGACCTTCCAGGACGAAGGCCGCTGCGTCGGCGAGCCCCACCGCCTCGGGGATGCCCTGCCACGGCCCCAGCGGCAGGCCCGTCGTCCGCGAGACACCCCACACCAGCAGTGGCACCACCGACACGACGGCGGCGAGGACCAGCGCCGGCGTTCCGCATCGCAGGACGGCGGCAGCCCCGGCCGCGAGCTGGCCGACCGCCAGCAGGACGAAGAAGACCCCCGCCGCCTGCCACTCCGCCAGGTGCACCGGGGTCACGGCCGCATGGATGACGCCGCTGCCCAGCAGGCAGGCAGCCAGCACGATGCGCAGGTCCGCCTCACGCGACGTGCGCACCGGCCACCGGGCACGTCCCTGGCGGCCTCGCGGGTGCCGCGTCCTCCTCACCACCGAGGCGTCGAGCCGACCGCCGCCCAGGGCCCACAGCCAGGCGACCACCACTACGTTGCTGGCCAGCAGGATGGCGGCGCCGTACGCCACCGCCCGCACCTGCAGCGCAAGGGTCGCCTCTCTGTCGACATCGAGGCAGTCGACGCAGCCGCCCACCATCTCGCCCATCGCCCGGGCCGCGCTCCACTGCAGGTGGAAGTCGTACGCCGCGCTGGCGGCGAGCTGGGCGACCCCCACCGCGGTGCCCGCCGCGACCACCAGCAGGGCCGTCACCGTGGTCGTGCCCCGCCTGCGGGCGGCGCCCCGCCAGCGCACCGACAGCCCGAACGCCGCGAGCACGGCCAGCGCGAAGAACGGAAGCGTCAACGACGACTCCCGGAGCCATGCCTCGAACGGGGAGTCGGTGCGCTGGATCGCGCCGACCGCGCCTCGCAGCGACACGACCCAGAAGCCGGCGACGCAGGCCAGCAGGACGGCCAGCGGCAGCACCGTGGCCCATGGCACGGCCAGGTCTCCTCGGGCGTCCCGCGTACGCGATCGGTGCGGCGCCGTCGCCCGGCCGAGGGCCGGCGCACTCATGGGACGATCTCCCAGCCGAACATCATCGCGTGGTCCTCGTGCACCAGGTTGTGGCAGTGGGCGACGTACGGGCCGACGAAGCTGCGGAAGCCGCGGTAGACGATCACGGACTCGCCCGGGTCGAGCGCGATGGTGTCCTCGCGCGAGCGGTCGTCAGGGTGACCCGGTCGCGGGTTCACGGTGACGTCGCGGCCGTCTCGCATGACGGTGCGGTGCTCCTCCATGTGCAGGTGCATGGGGTGCACCCAGCCGCCGCCGCCGTTGCGGACCTCCCACAGCCCGAAGCTGTTCAGCCGCGGCCGGGCCAGGGGACGCCTGCGGGCGGGGTTCCGCAGGCTGCGCGCAACCTCGTCGGGGTCGAACGGCTTGCCGTTCACGAGCCACTCGATCTCGCCGTCGGAGCTGCCCCGCTTGACCTCGAAGATGAGCCGGTTGGGGAGCAGGGTCTTCCAGTTGCCCGGCAGCGGCGGCAGCGGGCGCAGGAACGGGGGCACCTCGCTGACGTCGGGGGCGTCGTCCCCGATGACGATCTTGAGCACCGGGACCAGGTACGCCGGGTCCGGGTTGGACCGCGACGAGGCCTCCCACATCCGCCCGTCCTCCATCTTCATGACGTTCGTCAGGTAGATGACGTCGCCCTTGGTGGTCGGCGAGCCGTCGAGGTACCGGGTGAAGTCGACGACGACCTCACGCCGCTTGGCCGGCCACAGCTCGAACGAGTCGCGCGTGAGCGGCGACGGCATGAGCCCGCCGTCGGTCGCGATCTGGGTGAAGCGCATGCACTGCTGGGCGTCGGGGATCCGGTACTGCCCGTCGAGCTCTTCGTCCTTGTAGCCCAGCGACGCCGCTGACCTCGGACCCTGTGTCGAGGACATCAGCTTGAACTCGTAGATCCGCGAGACCGACGCGTCGAGGAACCGGAAGCGGTACTTGCGACGCTTGACCTCGAGCACCGGGAAGGCGACCCCGTTGACCGTGAAGAGGTCGCCGACGAACCCGTGGTTGGGGAAGTGCTTGTAGAACGTCTTGCCCCACCACTCGGGGTGCTTGCGGGGGTTGCCGGCGGCCGGGTACTGGCCGTGCAGGTCGTGGATGTCGTGGTGCAGCGTCTCGCCGTCGTCGAGCCGGAAGTCGGCGAACGCGAGCGGGATGTCGTACTCCACGTCGAAGGAGCCGTCGGAGTGGTCGGTGCGGACCCCGGGCAGCCGCAGCCCCCGCCGCTCGTCGCCCATGTCCGTGCCGCCCTCGGGGTCGTAGATCGGGTAGAGCCCGAACATCCCCTTGTAGACGTTGGCACCGGTGTGGTCCATGGTGTGGTCGTGGAACCAGAAGAAGCTCTGCTTCTCGCGTGAGTCCCCACCGGCGGCCCAGTTGAGATACAGGTTGTCCACCCACATCCCGGGCGCGTAGCCGGGCTTCCTCGCCCCTCGCACCATGCTGTAGTGCGGGTTCCCGTCGCTCTCGGGCGCGGTGTGGGCGTTGTGCAGGTGGACCAGCGCTCCGTAGTTCGGGTCGCCGAAGTCCTGCCGGTCCAGGCCCAGCGGGTTCTCGTGGAGGCGGTTCCGGAAGCGGATCAGCACCGGCTTCCCGTACTCGGCGTTGATCATCGGGCCGGGCAGCGTCCCGTTGAACCCGTAGATCGTGCTCGGCGGCAGCGTCCGCTCGACGCCCTCGTCGTAGCGGCGGCCGGTCTCGTCCCAGGATCGGGTGGGCTCCCCGTCGCTGTCGATGGCGAGGACCTTGGACGTCGTGAACGAGTGGGTCCCCACCAGGTGGTCGATCTCGTAGACGATGGGATCCACAGTCCCGCCGGGAGGTTGCCACAGCTGGTGGCGCTCGTTGCGCAGCGAGTTCTGCTCGCCCTCGCCGGGGCCGGGCGGGTGCTCCCAGTCGCGGAACACCGAGTCGGCCACCGGTCGCAGCGCTCGCGGGATCGGCAGCTCCTGGTCGAACGGGCGGAGGATGAGGGGACTGGTCGGGAAGTCCTCGGTGTAGAAGAGGTTGTCGGCCAGCGCCGATGCGGTGGCCCCGAAGATCCCGTCCGCGGAGAGCCACCCCCGCTGCGCGAGGTACGGGCGTCCCAGACCACCCCCGACCGCCAGCGCCGCCCCCAACCCCGACGCGGCCCCCAGCCGCAGTGCTGTGCGACGGGTGACCCCGTCGTTGCTCGCCTGCCCTGACGACACTGCATCCGACATCACGTCACCACCTCGGCCTCGTGCGCGTCAGCCGGGACCCACCCCGTCCGCGCGCTCCGAGCCCCGAACAGCGACGACCGGGCGCGCCCCGAGCAGGGTCACCGCCGCCCTGCTCGCACCTCTCGCGATCAGACTGCCTGCCCTACCTTGGGAAAAAGTTGGGCGGGAGCCTGCTTCAATCGAGCCATGGACGCGGAGGCCTGGGACGAGCGGTACGCCGCTTCGGAGCTCGTGTGGTCGGCCGGGCCCAACCGGTTCGTCGAGCGGGAGTGCGCCGGCCTGCCACCCGGCGACGCGCTCGACCTCGCGGCGGGCGAGGGCCGCAACGCGATCTGGCTGTCCCGCCGCGGCTGGCGAGCGACGGCGGTCGACTTCTCCCGGGTCGCGCTGGACAAGGGCCGCACCCTCGCGGAGGACACCCCCGTGGAGTGGGTCGTCGGTGACGCCACCACGTGGCACCGGCCGGAAGGCTTCGACCTGGTCGTCGTCGCCTACCTGCAGCTGCGCCCGGCCCAGCGACAGGCTGCGATGCGCAACGCGCTCGTCTCGCTCCGACCGGGCGGCACGATGCTGGTGGTGGCGCACGACAGCAGCAACATCTCCGAGGGCACGGGCGGGCCGCAGGACCCGTCGGTGCTCTACACCGCCGAGGACGTCGTCGCCGACCTCGAGGGCGCGGCGCCCGGCGAGCTGGTGGTGGAGCGCGCCGAGCGGGTGACCCGCCCGGTCGAGCCGGGGCACGGGGGCGAGGCGACGCTCACGGCGTACGACTGCCTCGTGCGGGTCCGACGGACCCCGGGCTGAGTCCGGCTTCTCCGGCCGTGGGGTCGGGCGTCAGCCCTGCCGGCCGTCGGCGTCGTCGGCACCGTTCGCGGCCGGCTGGTCGCCGAACAGACCGGCGTCCTTGGCCGCCTCGGCCTTGCGGAGGTGCTTCACCAGGCTGAGCCCGAGCAGCGCGACGGCGACGATGAGCAGGATGAAGATCGCGAACGCACCCCAGCCGGCCTTGACGTCCTCGGGCTTCGGGGTCGGGTCGACCTGGAGCGCGACGACCAGCGGGAGAACGGCGTCGTACGCCGGGGCAAGCAGGGCGGGGAGCATGCTTCGATTCTCTCAGGCGGGGTCGGTGATGCCGGCGAACAGGTCGTCCTCCGGGGTCTGCGAAGGGACGTGGCTCACGACGAGCTCGTAGTCCTCGGTCGGCCAGACGGTCTCCTGGATCTCCCGAGGGCAGGCGAACCAGTGGCCGTCGGGGTCGATCTGGGTGGCGTGCGCCATCAGCGCCTGGTCGCGGACGCCGAAGTACTCGGCGCAGGGCACCCGGGTGGTGATCCGGGCGTCCCAGTCCGGCTCCGGCACCCACTCCTTGAGCCGCTCGGCCCACGGCGACTCGAGCCCGTGCTCGAGCATCGCGTCGTGCAGCGCCTGGGTGCGGGGGCGGTTGAAGGAGTGGTGGTAGTAGAGCTTCAGCGGCTGCCACGGCTCCCCCAGCTCGGGGTAGCGGTCGGGGTCGCCGGCCGCCTCGAACGCCGCGACGGTGACCTGGTGGCACATGATGTGGTCGGGGTGCGGGTAGCCGCCGCGCTCGTCGTACGTCGTCACGACGTGCGGCCGGAACTCCCGCATCAGGCGCACCAGCGGCGCCGCCGCCTCCTCGACCGGCAGCGACGCGAAGCAGCCCTCGGGCAGCGGCGGCTTCGGGTCGCCCTCCGGCCAGCCGGAGTCGACGAAGCCGAGCCAGTCCTGGCGCACGCCGAGGATGTCGCGGGCCCGCTCCATCTCCTGGCGGCGGACCTCGGTGATGTTCTCGAGGATCTCGGGCCGGTCCATCTTCGGGTTGAGGATGGAGCCCCGCTCGCCGCCGGTGCAGGTGACCACGTGGACGTCGACCCCCTCCGCGACGTAGCGCGCGGTCGACGCCGCCCCCTTGCTCGACTCGTCGTCGGGGTGGGCGTGCACGTGCATGAGCCGGTAACCGGCACGGGGTCCCTGCGGCATGCCCGTGATTGTAGGGAGCCACCACCAGCGTGGAACCATGGCACCGTGAGCGACGACGTCCTGAGCACCCGGTACGGCGCGCCGTCCCCGGTCCGTCGGCGGCTCCTGGTGACGGTCTCGACGGTGGTCGCGGGGGTCTTCCTCGGCTGGCTGGGCTGGACCGCGTTCTTCCACGGCGACCCCGACGTGTCGTCGAAGCTGGTGACCTACGCCGTGGAGGACGAGCACCGCGCGACGGCCAGCCTGAACGTCTCCCTCGGCGACGAAGACGTCATCGCCACCTGCCTGCTCCGCGCGATCGCCGAGGACCACACGGTGGTCGGGGAGCTCGCGTTCGAGGTCACCTCCGCCGACGTCGCGGGCGGGCCGACGCTGACCCGGGAGGTCCGCACCGAGCGGCGGGCGACCACGGTCTCGCTGGTGGGCTGCACCACACCGGGGCAGCCCCGCCCCCGCTGAGCCCACCCCTCCCGGCCCTGTGTGACGCGGTCGGCTCCGACCTGCCATTTGCGTCACGAGTTGCTACATTGGATGTTCTGCCTCACACGCAGAGCCGGATTCCCACGCGCTCGCCGGGCCCGCCGACCAGGCCCGAGGCAGCACTGACCACGATCACGCGGATGTCACCGCGACGTCCGCCGATGAGGAGTACGCACCATGACGCAGTCGACCGACCAGGGCACCGTGTGGCTGACCCAGGACGCCTTCGACAAGCTCCAGGCCGAGCTGGAGGACCTCAAGGGTCCTCGCCGGCAGGAGGTCATCGAGCGGATCAGCGCCGCCCGCGACGAGGGTGACCTGAAGGAGAACGGCGGCTACCACGCCGCCAAGGACGAGCAGGGCAAGATCGAGGCCCGTATCCGGCAGCTCGAGGACATGCTCCGTCGCGCCGAGGTCGGCGAGACCCCGGCCAACGACGGCGTCGTCGAGCCCGGCATGGTCGTCACCTACCGCTTCGTCGGGGACGACGAGACCGAGAAGTTCCTGCTCGGCGCCCGCGAGATCAAGCGCGAGGACGACCCGCTCGAGGTCTACTCGCCGCAGTCGGCCATGGGCGCCGCGATCAACGGCAAGACCAAGGGCGACACCGTCAGCTACACCGCGCCCAACGGCAAGGAGCTGTCGGTCGAGATCGTCGACGCGGTCCCCTACACGAACTGACGCCGGCCGCACACGCCTGATGACGGCGCCGCCATCCGGGGCGGCGCCGTTGGCGTTTCCGGGCGGCCTGCGCCAGCCGGGTGCTGCGGCTTCACCACGGTATGTCGCTGAACCCGCACATCCCCAGGGGTGTGCACCACGGGAGGCGCGGGTAGCCCGACATACCGTGGTGAAGCCGCTGCTCGCACCCCTGCCCGAGCAGCCGTCCGCCGGAGGTCACTCGTAGATGCGGTAGCCCCGCTCGCGCAGCCGGGTCATCACCTGCTCGGCGTGGGGCAGGCCGCGGGTCTCCATCTGCAGGCTGACCTCGACCTCGTCGAGGTGCAGCGACGCGGAGATCCGCTCGTGCGCGACCTCGAGGATGTTGGCGCCGGCGGCACCCACCTCGGTGAGCAGGGCGGCGAGTCCGCCGGGCACGTCGGGGATGCAGAGCCGGAGGTGGAGGTACCGGCCGGCCGCCGCCATGCCGTGCTGGATCACCTTGCCGAGCAGCAGCGGGTCGATGTTGCCACCGGAGAGCACCGCCACCGCGGGCGTCGCGAACGCGTCGGGGCGGTCGAGCATTGCGGCCACGGCGGCCGCCCCGGCCGGCTCGACCACCATCTTGGCCCGCTCCAGCAGCGCGAGCAGCGCGCGCGAGAGGGACTCCTCGGACACGGTGAGGATCTCGTCGACGTGGTCGGTGACCGCGATGAACGGGACCTCGCCGGGCAGCCCGACTGCGATGCCGTCGGCCATGGTCTGCATCGACTCGAGCTTGACCGGCTTGCCCTCGGTGAGCGAGCCGGGCCAGGCGGCGGCGCCCTCGGCCTGGACCCCGATCACCCGGACGTCCGGCCGCCTCGCCTTGATCGCGATGGCCATGCCGGCGATCAGGCCGCCGCCCCCGGTCGGGATCAGCACGGTCTTCGCCTCGGGCGCCTGCTCGAGCACCTCGAGCCCGGCAGTGCCCTGCCCCGCGACGATGTCGGGGTGGTCGAACGGGTGGATCAGCACCGCGCCGGTCCGCTCCGAGAAGGCCCGCGCCTCGGCGAGCGCGTCCTCGAGGTAGCGGCCGTGGAAGACCACGTCGGCGCCGTACGACCGGGTGGCGCGCTCCTTCGGGATCGGGGCGCCCTCGGGCATGAAGACCGTCGACTTGATGCCGAGCAGCGAGGCGGCGAGCGCGACACCCTGGGCGTGGTTGCCGGCCGAGGCCGCAACGACACCGTTGGCGCGCTCCTCCTCGGAGAGCCGGGAGATGCGGACGTAGGCGCCGCGGATCTTGAAGGAGCCGGTGCGCTGGAGGTTCTCGCACTTGAGCCACACCGGGCCGCCGGCCATCGAGGAGAGCCACCTGGACTCCTCCATGGGGGTCTCGATGGCGGTGCCCTCGAGCACCTTCCGGGCGGCCTCGATGTCGTCGAGGGACACCTTCGGCACGTCAGTCACGCGGGGAACCTTCCTCGTCAGGCACAGGGGGTACGTCGTCACCGTCGGCGATCTCGCCTTCCAGGACCTCGTCGGGATCGTCGTCGCCGACCTCGGTGTTGCTGGCGAGGTGCTGCACGACGGCGTTGGCGACCGCCACGACGGGGACCGCGATGAGCGCGCCGGCGATCCCGGCGACCAGCACGCCGCAGCCGATCGCGACGATCACGCCGAGCGGGTGCACCGAGACGAAGCGGCCCATCAGGAACGGCTGGAGCACGTGGCCCTCGACCTGCTGGACCAGGATGACGCCGCCCAGCATCAGCAGCGCGGTGACCGGGCCCTGGTCCACCAGGGCGACCAGCACCGCCACGGCGCCGGCGACGGTGGCGCCGACCATCGGCACGAAGGCGCCGAGGAAGACCAGCACGCCGATCGCGAAGACGAACGGCACCTGCAGGATCGCGGCCACGATCATGATGCCGATCGCGTCGACCGCCGCGACGATGACCGTGGCGCGGACGAACTGGGTGAGCGAGATCCAGGCGACCCGGCCCGAGGTGTCGACGTGCTCGCGGGCGGCCCGCGGCGCCAGCCGCACGGCCCACGCCCAGATCCGGCCGCCGTCGGCGAGGAAGAAGTAGGTCGCGAACAGCACGATGAAGAAGCCCGCGAGCAGGTGGCCCAGGGCGACACCGAACTCCGTCACCTGGGTCAGCGCCTCGCCACGCTGGCCCCAGTCGGCGATCGAGGCCTGGAGCTCGTTGAGGTAGCCGTCGATCTGGGAGTCGCTGGCGTTGAGCGGCCCCTCCTTCAGCCACGTGCGGATCTCGCCCAGGCCGCGCGCCACCTGGGCGGCGAGGTCGCTGATCCCGCTGGCGACCTGCTGCCCGGCCATCGTGAGCAGGAACGCCACCGTGGCGATGCCGCCCATGACCACGAGGACCGCTGACAACGGCCGCGGCAGCCCGATCCGGCTCAGTCCGTGCACGACGGGGGTGGCCAGGGCGCTGATCAGCATGGCGATGATGATCGGGATCGTGATCAGCGAGAAGAACCAGAGCACCCGCACGATCACGTAGCCGGCGACCGCGATCACCAGGAACCGCCAGGCCCACGCGGCGGCGAGGTCGACGCCCCACGGCACCTGGGCCCGGCTGAAGTTCGACGGGCCGGTGGCGATCTGCGGCGTCTCCGAGCGGCGTTCGCGCTCGGCGCGCAGCGCGGCCCACTGGTGCGCGATCCGCTCGGCCAGCCGCTCGTCGTCGGCCCCGGCGGAGCCCTTGGGCGGGACCACGCGACCGAACCGCTCGCGCAGTCCCGGGCGCTGGGGCACCGGGGCCCCGGCCGGCGCCTGCGCGGCGCGTTCCTGCTCGCTGCTCACGGCCACAGGCTAGCCCTCGCCCCGACCGCCCCCGGTGAGCCCCATCACCAGCCGGTACGCCGCGTCCGGGTGGGCGCCCGCCAGCAGACCGGCCGCGGCGAGCACGTAGTCGCGGTCCACCACCGTGCGGGGCGACCGCGGCAGCTGCCACCCCTCCTCCCCGGAGGCGTCCTCGCCGGTGCTCCCTGCGAGGACCCGGGCCGCCACCCCGGGCCGGCCGTTGCGCAGCACCCCGCCCGAGCCGACGAGCAGGTCGACCTCGCGCAGGTCCTTCCCGGACCGCTCGACCACCCGGCCGTCGGGCCCGACGACCACGCGGGACCGGCCGGCGTGCCGGCGCAGCGCGAGGCCGACCGCCGCCGCGGCGATGGCCTCGTCGACGGCAGCGTCCGCCTCGTCGGCCGGCAGGAACGCGGGATCGTCGTGCCGCCGGGCCGCCTCGTCGGCCAGGTCGAGGCCGGCGGCCTCGACGGTCGTGACGGCGGACCAGCGCATGCCGAGGTCGCCCTCGACGGTGCGGGTGACGGGGGTGGTCGCGACCACCTCGCGGGACAGTCCCGCGTCCTCGGGGTCGACCTCGACGACGCTGTGGACGTCGGTGGTGGCGCCGCCGACGTCGACGACGACCACGTCGCCGGCACCGGGACGCTCCTCGTCGAGGCCGTGCGCGAGCAGCTCCACGCCGGTGAGCACGACGTCGGGCGTGGCGCCGCGGACCAGCTCGGTGAAGGCCTCCCCGGCCGCGGTGGTGCGGCTGCTGAGGTGCTTGCCGCCGATGACGTGGCGCAGGAACATCTCGCGGATCGCGGCGCGCGCCGACTCCGGGGCGAGCACGCCGATCCGGGGCACGACGTTGTCGGCCAGCACGTACGGCGCCCCCGCGGCGTCGAGCACGGCGGCGGCATCGTCGCGGGCGTCGACGTTGCCGGCGACCACCACCGGGCCGCGCCAGCCGGCGTCGGCCAGCAGCCGGGCCCCGGTCACCAGCGGCTCGGGGTTGCCCCCGTCGGTGCCGCCGGTGAGCAGCACGACGTCGGGGCAGGCATCGGCCAGCGTCTTCGTGACGTCCTCGACGGTCGGCGTGCCGGCGCCGGTCCCGGCCGGCGACAGGGCGACCACGTCGACCACCTTGCCGCCGCTGGACAGCGCCACCCGGCGGCCTGCCTCGGCGGTGACGAGCTCCTCGTTTCCGACCACGGCCACCCGCAGCCCGCCCCCGGCGCTGGAGCAGGCCAGCACCTCTGCCGTGGCAGCACGGGCGTCCTGCGCGACCAGGTCGGCCAGGCAGGCGTCGTACCCGTCCAGGACGTCGGTGCCGATCGTCGTGGGGTGCGACGCGGAGGCGACGAGCCGTCCCTCGGCGAGGTCGACCAGCGCCGCCTTGGTGAAGGTCGACCCGAAGTCGACGCAGACGACGGTCCCGTCCCGGCCCGTCCCGGACCGGTCAGCCACCGAGGGCGCGGTTGAGGTCGGCGAGCAGGTCGTCGGCGGTCTCGATGCCGACGCTGAGCCGGACGAGGTCGGCGGGCACCTCGAGGTCGGTGCCGGCGACGCTGGCGTGGGTCATCCGGCCGGGGTGCTCGATGAGCGACTCGACGCCGCCCAGCGACTCGCCGAGCGTGAACACCTCGGCCCGCTCGCACACCGCCAGCGCCTGCTCCTCGCCGCCGGCGACGCGGAACGACACCATCCCGCCGAAGCGCCTCATCTGCCGCGACGCGACCGCGTGGCCGGGGTGCTCCTCGAGGCCGGGGTAGATCACCTGGGTGACCTGCGGGTGGCCGGTCAGGAACTCCACGACCTTCTCGGCGTTGTCGCAGTGGCGGTCCATCCGGACGCCGAGGGTCTTGAGCCCGCGTTGGGTCAGGAAGCAGTCGAACGGCCCGGGCACGGCGCCCATGGCGTTCTGGTGGAAGGTGACCTTCTCGGCCAGGTCGAGGTCGCGGACCACGATCGCGCCGCCGACGACGTCGGAGTGCCCGCCGGCGTACTTGGTGGTCGAGTGGAGCACCACGTCGGCGCCCAGCGTCAGCGGCTGCTGGAGGTACGGCGACGCGAAGGTGTTGTCGACGACGAGCAGCGCGCCGGCGTCGTGGGCGACGGAGGCGAGTGCCTCGATGTCGCCGATGTTGAGCAGCGGGTTGGTCGGCGTCTCGACCCACACCAGCTTCGTCTCCCCCGGCCGGATCGCGGCGCGGACGGCGTCGACGTCGGAGACCGGCGCCGGGCTGTGGTCGAGGCCCCAGACCTTCTCGACCTTGTCGAAGAGGCGGAAGGTGCCGCCGTAGGCGTCGTCGGGGATCACCGCGTGGTCGCCGGGCCGGCAGACGGCGCGAACCAGGGTGTCCTCGGCGGCGAGGCCGGAGGCGAACGCGAAGCCGCGCTCCCCCTCCTCGAGCGCGGCGAGCGCGCCCTCGAGGGCGGTGCGGGTCGGGTTCGCGGAGCGGCTGTACTCGTAGCCGCCGCGCAGGCCGCCGACGCCGTCCTGCTTGTAGGTCGAGGTGGCGTAGATCGGCGGGATCACGGCGCCCGTCGTGGGGTCCGGCTCGTAGCCGGCGTGGATGGCGCGGGTCTCGAACCCGGACTTGCTCCTGTGCTGCTGCTCGCTCACCCCGCCGACACTACTTCGGACCGCCGCCGTGCTCGTCTCGGGGAGCGCTCGGGAACGGATCGGCCACCACCGCTGTTGCAGACTGGTGAGTGCCCGTGCCGACCCCGGGCCCGAGACAGGAGTGATCGTGTCCCTCTTCGCCCGCCACAAGACCACCCTTCCCGCGCCCGGCGAGGCGCTGCCCGGCCGCCCGACGCGGGAGTTCCACCTCGCGACGAAGCACGCCGTCCTCGACGCGCCGGTCGTCACCGACGAGGTGCCCGAGGGTCTCGAGGTCGCTGTCTTCGGCCTCGGCTGCTTCTGGGGTGCCGAGGAGGTCTACTGGCAGCTGCCGGGCGTCTGGTCCACCTCGGTCGGGTACGCCGGCGGGCAGACGCCGAACCCGTCGTACGAGGAGGTCTGCACCGGCCGGACCGGCCACACCGAGGCCGTGCGGATCGTCTTCGACCCGTCGAAGGTCTCCTACGCCGACCTGGTCAAGACGTTCTTCGAGGTGCACGACCCCACGCAGGGCATGCGGCAGGGCAACGACATCGGCACCCAGTACCGCTCGGCCATCTACTTCACGACCCCCGAGCAGGAGCAGGTCGCCCGCGAGCTGACCGCGGTGTACGGCGCGGAGCTGCAGCGGCGCCGGCTCGGCGACATCACCACCGAGATCGCGCCGGCCCCGACGTACTACTACGCCGAGGACCCGCACCAGCAGTACCTCGCGAAGAACCCCTTCGGCTACCGCTGCCACGCGAACACGGGCGTGAAGTTCCCGGGAACCGCCTGAGCCACGGCTCCTGGCGAGGTCCCGCGAGGTCCTGAATTCTGGTCATGACCCGGCCTGCCTGCTGAACCAGCATGGGCACGGTCCGGGTCATGATCTCGACGGAGGGACCTCTCCCATGAAGACGCTCATCGCCACCGCAGCCGCCCTCGGCCTCGCCACGGCCGTCGCCGTCGCGGCCCCCGCGGCAGCCGACCCGAAGGGGCAGCTGATCCCGCTCAGCTGCGACAACGGGGTCGACTACGTGATCGCCGTCAACGGCAACGGCGACTTCACGCCCGGCCACGACGTCGCCAGCACCAGCGTCCTGGTGCCGACCGCCTTCGGCGAGTTCCACGCCGTCGTCACGGACGAGTCGGGAGCGGTGATCGACGAGTTCAGCGAGCCGGGCATCGCCAAGGGGAGGTCCACCAAGAACCGCCGCACCTCCACCACCTGCAGCTTCGCCTTCAGCGACCAGTTCATGGATCGCGACCTCGGCCTGCTGACCTTCACGGTCTCGGGCACCGTCAGCGGGTTCATCACGCCCGTGCGGTAGCCCGGGCCCGTCGCGATCCCCGGATATCCGGGGATGCGTGGTGCCCGTGTGCGCAAGCGCAGGTTCGGGGGGCCAGATGACCCGCGTTTGCGCACAACTCAGCGGGGCCGGCCTGCGCCGGCCTGCGAGGTCGGGCGCGCCAGGCTCCGCGCCGTGGACATCGACATCGTCGCGCTGGTCGTCGTCCTGCTCTTCCTGGCCCTCCTCGGCTTCGGCCGCAGCCTCCTCGCCGAGGCTCGAGCTCGCAGGTGGCCAACGGGGCCGCGGTGCTCGTGCTGGCGACCTTGCTGGGGATGCTCGCCCTCGGCCTGTTCTCCTGGCTCGACCCTGCGGGATCGGCGGCCGGCCGCACTCAGGGCTGTCGGCGCCCCACGCCCAGCCCGACCTTCACCACCTGGTCCGGCTCGATCCGGGCCTGGCGGCGTACGGCGGCCTTGAGTGGCAGCAGGTAGCAGCCGTCCTTGGGGAACAGCGCGGTCGTGAATTCGGTGGCGCCGACGCGCACGACCACCGGCACCTGCCCCCAGTACTCCACGCCCTGCGCGGCGACCTTGATGTCGGCGCTCTCCTCCTCGGGGATGCGCACGAACCAGAACGGCGCGGGGCCGCGCCACTCGACGACCCGCCCCTCGAACTCGAAGTCCATGGCCTCAGTGAACCCCGAGGCCGTCCCGACACCCGGCTGCGACCCGCGTGGACGGCACACGCCGCGGTACAGGAGACTCATGCCGGTGCCACGTTCATCCCGCTGCTCGACGCGCCCGCCGGAGGCGCCGTGATCCCCCTGCAGGAATGGATCGTCGAGTTCATGCGGGCCATCGGTGCGCCGGGGGTCGGTGTCGCGATCCTGCTGGAGACGGCGTTCCCGCCGATCCCCTCCGAGGTCGTCCTGCCGCTGGCCGGGTTCACCGCCAGCCAGGGGCACTACGGCGTCGTGGCCGCGATCGTGTGGGCGACCGCGGGCTCGCTGGCCGGCGCCCTGCTGCTCTACTGGGCCGGCGCGGTCTGGGGCGTCGAGCGGGTGTGCCGGGTCGCCGACCGGTTGCCGCTGGTGGACGGCGCCGACGTGCACCGGGCCGTCGCGTGGTTCGAGAGCCACGGCCGGACTGCGGTTCTCGTGGGACGGTTCGTGCCGGGGGTGCGCAGCCTGGTCTCCATCCCGGCGGGCATCCAGCGGATGCGGCTGGTGTCGTTCACGGTCCTCACCACCGTGGGGAGCCTCGTCTGGAACGCCGCGCTGATCCTCGCCGGCTACGAGCTGGGCGCGCAGTGGCGGCGCGTGGAGGCGTACGTCGGCGACGCGTCGTACGCCGTCTACGTCGTACTGGGCGCCGCACTGGCGGTGTTCGTGGTGCGCCGATGGCGGGCGCGGCGTTCCGACCGACCCGGCGGATCCGCGAACGACTGATTCCCGCCGCGGGGTCTGTCATCCTGCCCGCATGAGCCTCGATCCGGCGGTGACCAACCCGCAGCACTACAAGGTGCTCTTCGAGAACGAGCAGGTGCGCGTGCTGGAGTACACCGACCAGCCCGGCGACGTGACCACGCCGCACGCCCACCCCGACAGCGTCATGTACACGCTCTCGAGCTTCCGGCGCCGGCTGGTGTCCGGCGGGTCCCAGCGCGAGGTGGACATGGTGGCGGGCACCGTCGGCTGGCTGCCGTCCCAGACCCACCACGGCGAGAACATCGGCGACACCCCGACCCACGTGCTCTTCGTCGAGGTCAAGGGCTCCACCGGGCCCGGCGATGGCACCGGCGGGCCGGAGATCGAGCTCGGCCCCCGCTGACCTGCCGGTGGCGCGTCCGGGCCGGAGGTCACAGCAGCACCCTTGGTCCCAGTGGCACCAGCCACCTGTGCCACCGCGCTAGTTTCGAGGTAGCCGCTCTGAGGTACAGGAGCCCGGCAACAACCCCCGAACAAGGAGAGAGTCACATGATCGGCTTCATCGTCGCGGGACTCGTGATCGGCGCCCTGGCCCGTCTGATCAAGCCCGGCAAGCAGAACCTCAGCCTCCTCGCCACCCTGCTGCTCGGCCTCGTCGGCTCGGTCATCGGCGGCGTGGTCGCCAACCTGCTGGGCACGGGAAGCATCTGGGAGCTGAACATCCTCGGCTTCATCGTCGCCGTGATCGCCGCCGTCGCCCTGATCGGCGTCGCGGAGGGCATGAGCGCCCGCAAGACCACCAACGCCTGAGCGGACCGCGAGGTCCCTCAGCCGGGGAGACCGGGAAGGGCCCGGCGTACCAGCCGCGCCGGCTCTTCCCGCGTCGGTCCCCCGGCTCACCCGGACCGCCGGTTGTCGGGGCGGGCCGCTAGCGTCGCGGACCGTGACCACCACGAGCGACTCCCCGAGCAGCCCACTGTCCACCCGCGTCGGCCAGGTCTTCATCCCGGTGCGCGACATGCCGCGCGCCGTCGCCTGGTACGCCGACCTGCTCGGCTTCGCCCACGACGCCGACGCCCTCGGCCACGGCGACACCATCTACGACATCCCCACCACCGGGCAGCCCTACCTCTGCCTCGACGCCAACCGGCCCGACTTCGTGGCCAGCGGCCCGGCCCGGTTCTTCCTGTGGACCGACGACATGGCCGCCACCGTCGACCATCTGCACACCGTGGGCGCCACGAACGTCTCGGAGGTCGAGGACATCGGCAGCCTGTGCTTCGTCACCTTCGAGGACCCGGACGGCAACCTGCTCATGGCGGCCCAGACGGCAGCCGGGTCGACGGAGCCAGCGGACGCGTGACGGTGAGTCGCCGTCGTACGGCCGGCCGTGACACAAACCACTGGGGTCGCGACCAGCGCCCCGGCAGAATGGCCGGGTGACCGAGCTTCCCCGCAAGGCCGCCGCGCGCACCGCGCGGCTGGCAGCCCTGCCCCTCGGCTTCGCCGGGCGCAACGCGATCGGTCTGGGGAAGCGGCTGGGCGGCAAGCCCGCCGACGCGGTCATGTCGGAGATCCAGCAGCGCACGGCCGAGCAGCTGTTCCGCACGCTCGGCGAGCTCAAGGGCGGCGCGATGAAGTTCGGCCAGGCGCTGTCGGTGCTGGAGTCGGCGCTGCCGGAGGAGGTCACCGAGCCCTACCGCGAGCAGCTCACCAGGCTCCAGGACTCCGCGCCGCCGATGCCCACCCAGACGGTGCGCGACATCCTCGCCAAGGAGCTGGGTGACGACTGGCGCGAGCGGCTGGTGTGGCTCGACGGCGGTCCGAGCGCGGCGGCCTCCATCGGGCAGGTCCACAAGGGCCGCTGGCACGACGGCCGCGACGTCGCGGTGAAGGTGCAGTACCCCGGCGCCGGCGACGCCCTGCGCGCCGACCTCAAGCAGCTGGCCCGCCTGACCCGCACCATCGGCCCACTCGTGCCGGGGGTCGAGGTGAAGCCGCTCATCGAGGAGCTGCAGGCCCGTGCCGAGGAGGAGCTCGACTACCACCTCGAGGCCGAGGCGCAGCAGGCGTTCGCCGACGCGTTTCGCGACGACCCCGAGATCACCGTCCCCGACGTCGTAGGAGTCGGCAGCACCGTCCTGGTCAGCGAGTGGCTGGACAGCCCCGCCTCGCTGGCGTCCGTGATCGCCAACGGCAGCCAGGAGGAGCGCGACCACTACGGCGAGCTGCTGGTCCGCTTCCTCTTCGCCGGCCCGTCCCGCACCGGCATGCTGCACGCCGACCCGCACCCCGGCAACTACCGCATCCTGCCCCGCGAGGACGGCACCCCCGGGGGCATGGGCGTGCTCGACTACGGCGCGGTGGCCCGGCTCCCCGGCCAGGGGCTGCCCGAGGCGATGGGACGGCTCCTGCGGATCGCCGGCGAGAACGAGGGTCAGGAGCTGGTCGACGGGCTGCGGGCCGAGGGCTTCATCAAGCCGGGCATCAAGCTCGACCCCGGCCTGCTCCTCGACTACCTCGCACCCTTCGCGGAGCCGACCCGGGTCGAACGGTTCCGCTTCTCGCGGGAGTGGATGCGCGAGCAGTTCGCCCGCATCAACAACCCCAAGGAGCCGACGTACACGCTGGCGCTCAAGCTCAACCTGCCGCCGGCATACCTGCTGATCCACCGCACCTGGCTCGGCGGGATCGGCGTGCTCAGCCAGCTCGAGGCGGAGGCACCGTTCCGGGCGATCCTCGAGGAGTACCTCCCGGGGTTCGCCGAACCCGCCTGACGGCCCAGTCCGGCCCGGGTCAGTCCTGCGCCAGCGGGAGGTGCATCACGTGGAGGCCGACGTACCCGTGCGTCGGTGAGTGGAAGGCGCCGGGGACGGTGCCGACGATCTCGAACCCGAGCGCCTGCCACAGCGCCACGGCCGCGGTGTTGGTCTCGACGACGGCGTTGAACTGGATGCCGCGGTAGCCCTGGTCGCGGTGCCACTGCACCACCCACTCGCCCAGTCGACGGCCCACGCCGCGCCCCCGCGCCTCGGGCGTGACCATGAACGACGCGGTGCCAACGTGGCTCCCGGGGCCGGGCCGGTTCGGCCCCATCTTGGCGGTGCCGAGGACCCGGCCGTCCTCCTCGAGGACGACGGTCAGGCCCGGTGGCCGCTCGAGCCACAGCCCCCGCGCCGTCTCCGCGTCCAAGCCGGGCGGGTAGGCGTAGGTCTCCCCCGCCCGGACGGTCGCGTCGAAGATCGGCCAGATCCGCGGCCAGTCCTCCTCGGTGGCGGGTCGGATCGCCGGGTCGGGCGCGGGCTCGTCACTCACCGGTGCTCCCGTCGACGGACTCGCGGATCAGGTCGGCGTGCCCGTTGTGGCGGGCGTACTCCTCGATCATGTGGACCAGGATCCAGCGCAGGCTGACGGGCTTCCCGGTGCTTCGCTGCGGCCGCGCGGACCGCATGTCGAGGCCGCCCTCGGCGAGCGCCCGGTCGAGGTTGCGGTCCGAGGCGGCAACCGCGGCGTCGAACAGCCGGCGCAGCTCATCGGGAGTGTCGGCGGCGGCGCTGTGCCACTCCCAGTCGCCGTCCGCCTCCCAGTCGACCGACGTCCATGGCTCCGCGGCCTCGTTGCCCAGCAGCGCCACGCTGAACCACCAGTCCTCGACCAGCGCGAGGTGCTTGAGCATCCCGCCGAGGGTCATCGTCGAGGGCGGCAGCGTTGCGCTGAGCTGGTCGCTGGTGAGCCCCTCGGTCTTCCAGCGCAGGGTGTCGCGGTGGTAGTCGAGGAAGCCACGGAGCGTCTCGACCTCGGTGCCCTGCAGGGGCGGGTCGACACGGGTGTCGGTCGTCATGACCCCGGACGCTAGTGGTCGGCCGGCTCGTCCAGCACGCGGGTTTCCGGGGTGCGGTCGGTGATGCAGTACGCCGACCCCACGGGGTCGCGCAGCACCGTCCACCACTGTTGGGTCGCCACCACCTCCGCGCCGAGGGCCTCGTGGCGCGCCGTTTCCCTGAACCGGTCCGTCGTGGCGACGTCGAGGTGCGCCGTCGTCGCGCCGCGCGGCTCGTCGAGTCGCTGGAGCAGCAGGCCCACCGACTGCTCCGCCGGCCGGACGAGGCGGCGGAACTCCTCGCGGCTGGCCGGTGCCCGGAGCTCCCAGCCGGTCAGCGCCTGCCAGAACGCCACCTCCTCGTGGAAGCCGTCCGGGGCGACGTCGAGGCAGACCTGGTCGACCGCCGAGCTCAAGCCGTCTCCCCAGTCGGCAGGGCCGGCCGGGACCCGGGCGGGGTGGGTGACGAAGCAGAACGGGAAGCCACCGGGCGAGGCCATCACGACGTATCCGTCCGGGCCGTCGGGGCGCGCACTCTCGGTCGCGCCGAGCCCGGCGGCGGCCCGGGCGGCCGTGCCGGGGTCCGGGACGTGCAGGTCCAGGTGGAGCCGGGTCGGTCCGTCCGCCAGCTGCTGCACGCGCAGGTGGTCGTCGCCGCGGGGCGGGACGAGCGTCGCGAACTCCTCGTGCTCCCCCCGCAGCGGCGACAGCCCGTAGCCGGTCACGCCGCGCCAGAAGCCGACGCCCGGCTCGAACGCGTCGGCGGCGAGGTCGAGGAAGGCGGTGACCCAGAACGGGTGGGTGGCGCTCACTCGACCGGCTTGCAGTCGTGGCCGCAGCCGTCACCGGCGACCGGGCCGTCGGCGTGGGAGGCGGGCCGGTGCAGCACCGCCTTCGTCGGCCGGACGGACACCTCGTCGCCGGACGCGACCGACGCGTCGCCGTCGACGATGAGGCTGAAGCCCCGCGGCTCGGGTGGCGGGAACAGCAGCGTGGCCGCGGGGTTGGCGGTGGCGTTGGCGGCGCTGCCCCGGCTGGCGCCGCACGCCAGGGCGCCGTCGACGGGCGTCGGCTCGACGGTCACGACCTTGACCCGGCCGTCCGCGCCAGCGGTGAGCAGGTAGCCGGGGCCGAAGTCCTGCAGCGTCTCGGCGAGCCGGTCGATCGGGACGGGGATGCTCATGCCGTCGAGGCTACTGCCGTACGTCGACCCACGAGCTGCCCGCGGCCACCGGCTCGGCGCCGCCGCCGGTGAGCTCGGCGACCAGCGGCGCCAGGGACCCCGGCTCCCGGACCCCGAGGCGCAGCGTCACCGCCGCGGCGTACTCGGCGTCGAGCACCTCGACGTCGCGGGCGCGCAGGTCGCTCTCGACCCGGCCGGCGTCGGCGTGCGAGACCTGGAGGAGGTACTCGTGGACCCGGACCCGCTCCAGGGTGCCGGCCACGTCGAGCCCGGCGCGCACGGCGTCGCCGTACGCGCGGACGAGCCCGCCCGCCCCGAGCAGGGTGCCGCCGAACCAGCGGGTGACGACCGCGACGACGTCGCTGAGGCCCTGGCCGCGGAGCACCTCCAGCATGGGTGCGCCCGCGGTGCCGGCGGGCTCGCCGTCGTCGCTCGAGCGCTCGACCTCGCTGCCCGGGCCGAGCACGAACGCCGAGCAGTGGTGCCGGGCGTCCCAGTGCTGCTTGCGCAGCCGCTCGACCACGGCCCGCGCCGCAGCCTCGTCCTCGACGCGGACGAGGGTGCACAGGAACCGCGAGCGCTTGACCTCGATCTCGGCCTCCGCGTCGCGCGCAAGCGTCAGGTAGCGGTCTACCCCCACAGCCCCAGCACCTCGCCGCCGATCCGGACGATGAAGGCCGAGACGACCACGATGAAGAAGACCCGGACGAACCGGCTGCCGCGCGACACCGCCGTACGGGCGCCGAGGTAGCCGCCGACGAGGTTGCTCAGGCCCATCACGAGGCCGATCTTCCACAGCACCGCGCCCTGCGGCACGAAGACGCACAGGGCAGCGAGGTTGGTGGCCCAGTTGGCAAGTCGCGCCTTCGCGCTCGCCTCGAGGAAGTTGTAGCCGAGCAGGCCGACCAGCGTGAACACGAAGAAGCTGCCCGTGCCGGGGCCGAGCGCGCCGTCGTAGAAGCCGATCAGGAAGCCGGTGACCATCGCGGCCACCGTGTGGTGGTGGCCGGCGAACCGCAGCATGGTCACCTCGCCCAGCTTCGGCTTCGCCAGCACGTAGCCGCCCACCACGATCAGCGCGACCAGCACGATCGGGGCGAACGCGTCCTTGGGGATCAGGCTCGCCGCCCCTGCGCCCAGCGCCGACCCTGCGAAGGCGAGCAGCATCAGCGGGATGAACGTCCTCGGGTCCGGGCGCACCCGCCGGTAGTACGTCGCGCTGCTCACCGTCGTGCCGCAGATCGAGGCGAGCTTGTTGGTGGCGAGCACCTGCACCGGCGAGGCGTTCGGGAGGCCGAGCAGCAGCGCCGGCAGCTGGATCAGGCCTCCCCCGCCGACCACGGCGTCGACGAAGCCGGCCGCCAGCCCCGCCAGCGCCAGCAGCACCAGCACCGTCGTCGTCACGTCCTCCACCCGCGCGAGCCTAGGCCGAACCCACCCAGACCCCGGTACCGGCGCAGGCCGCCGGCCCCACGGAGGTCGAGCCCGTCGAGACCCCGGCACCGGTGGTTGAGGTGCGAGCGGAGCGAGACGGTGAAAACCCTGCAGCGTGCGCAGGGCGCTGAGGTACGCCGGTCGAGCCCGTCGAGACCCGGTGAGGTCGGCAGGGCGGCGATGAACGCGGGTCGAGCCCGTCGAGACCCAGCGACTTCAACGGTCGGCGCCCTGCGTCTCTTCTGGGGCTTCGAGGCTCGGCGCTGGGGCGCCTCGCACCTCAACCACCGGCTCGGGTTGCGGTCTGCGATTTCTTTACCTTCTTCTTTCCCCGGATGGCCTCAACGGCGGGCTTTTCGGGCCGGGACTGTCGGTGGTCGCTGCTTGAGTAGTCCCATGACAGCCACCGTGTGCGACAGCCTCGACTCCCCGGCCGGGGTGCTCGCTGCCGCCCGCGAATCACGGCGCGAGGCCAACGCCCAGGAGTCCCGGCTGCTCCAGCTCGCGGTCGAGTGGGCGGTCCAGCACCCCGCCGAGTCGCTGGTCGAAGCGGCGGGGTTCGAGCTCGACGGGTCCGAGACCGCGGTCCCGATCGCCGGCGAGGGCACACCGCTGATCACCGAGTTCTGCGTCGCCGAGTGGGCCGCGTCGCTCGGGATGTCCACGGAGGCCGGGAAGGCGTTCTTGGGTGAGGCGGTCGAGCTGCGCTACCGGTTGCCGCGGCTCTACCGCCGCGTCGTCGCCGGCGACCTGCCCGCGTGGCGGGCCCGGCACATCGCCCGCCACACCATCGCGCTCAACCCGGCCGCAGCTGAGTTCGTGGACCGTCACGTCGCGCACGTCGCCCACAAGATCGGCCCCACCCGGTTGAACGACCTGGTCGACGAGGCGATCGCCCGCCACGACCGGGACCTGGCCCAGGAACGCTTCGGCAGAGCGGCCGACCACCGGTCCTTCGACATCCACCTCGACCAGGCCACGCTGGACGGCACCGTCGACGTCCACGGCGTCCTCGACGCCGCCGACGCGATGGACCTCGAGCACGCGGTGGCCGACCTCGCCTCGCAGCTGCGGCAGCTCGGGTCCGAGGAGTCGCTGGACGTGCGGCGGTCCAAGGCTGTCGGAGAGCTCGCTCGCGGGGCGCAGACCCTCGACCTCACCGGCAGCGATGAGGAAGAGACGGAGTCAGGCTCTCCGCGGCGGTTGCACCGCCGCCCCACCCGCCGCCGCAGGATCAGCCTCGTGATCCACGTGTCCGAGGACGCCGTGGTCGGTGCCGGCCCGCTGGGCCGGGTCGAGGGACTGCGGTGCCCGGTGACGACCGACCAGATCCGGACCTGGCTCGCGGCATCCGACGCCCAGATCGTCGTGAAGCCGGTGGTCGATCCGTCCGGCTGCGCGCCCGTGGGGGCC